>DASVTA010000474.1:0-10947 GCA_036387815.1 Allosphingosinicella sp. | reverse complement strand
CGAGGGCCCCTCGATCATCGGCAGCGGCATTTCCGTCGACGGCGATATCGAGGCCGATATCGACCTCAGGATCCGGGGCAAGGTCGTCGGCAACGTCCGCTGCGCCACGCTCGTGCTCGGCGAGCAGGGGGAGATCCGCGGCAACGTCCTTGCCGGCCGGGTTCGCCTCTCCGGGCGGGTCGAAGGCGCCATCGAAACCGGCGATCTGGCGCTCGAGGAGAGCGCCCGAGTGAAGGGTGACGTCACCTACAGCCGGGTCAGGATGGTGAAGGGCGCCGTCGTCCAGGGCGGGATGAGCCATGTGGCGCGCGAGGAGGCCGTCGAGGAAGAGCCGGTCCGAACGAGCGCCCCGCAGCCGGCGCTGAAGCCGGCCCCGGCGGGCAGCCTCCGCAAATCCGTCTATATCGAGTAGGCGCAACCGAGGGAGGCCAGGAGCGAAAAGCATGAACGTCGCGGGACAACCGTCAGGGCAGCGCGCTTCGCGGGAGGTCCGTCCGTGCGCGGGTGCGGTCGCCGGCCGCGCCCGTGAAGGCGGCGCGCGGTCGTGAGCCTGTTGTGTCGGCTGGGCCGCCACCGGCCTCGCGGGATCCCGCGCTGGAACGACGGCCTTTACTTCGCCCAGTGCGAAAGGTGCGGTCGCGACCTGGTGAGAACGGCTTTTCAGGGCTGGCACGTGCCCAGGGGCTACAGGGTCGTCTGGAGCGATCGCCCGCCGGCCGGTCGGCCCGACGTGACTCTGATCCCCGCGTCGAGCGGGGCCGCGCCGCCTTCGGACATGCCGGGGGCCTCGTCCGCGCCGGCGCTCGAGCTCGAATCGGCGCCGGTCGCCGCCTCCGGGCCGGAAGCGGCCGGAATCCCCGCCGAGCCCCCGCCGGCGCCGCCGCCCGCGACGGAGCTTCCCGAGCCGGAGCCAGGATCGACCGTCGGACCGGTCGCCATCGGCGGCGACGAAGCTCCCGCCCCGGCGTCCGTCCCGGCCGGCGGATCGCCGGACGGCCGGCTTCCCATCCAGGACGTGCTTGCCCACCTCTACGCCCAGGAAGCCGCGGAACGGGCTCGGGAGACCCCTGAAGCCCCGTGGGAGGCTCCCCCCCCGGTGCCCCGGCCCTCCCCAACGGAAGCTCCCGCACCCAAGCGGCGCTCGACCTGGGATTTCATGGACGACGAGCCGTTCGAAGACGATCGGGTCTCCGGCGCGGAACGCATCCGCGCGCCGGAAATCACCCCGGCGGCGGCGGCAGCGGCCTCGCCGGGCGATCGGGAGGTGGAGCCGGTCTCACGCAAGGCGGGCGGCCTCCCCGCCTGGTGGCGGGGCGTCAGGCCCGCGGTGCATAATTTCTTCTCCGGTCCCGCGGAGCCGAGACCGATGCTGGTGATCGGGCTGGCGCTGACGGTCGCGGTCGTGGTTGCGCTCGGGCTCTATTGGGCTGGCCATCCGGCGCCGGGCTCCCAATCGGGCCCCGCCGGGGTGTCCGCCGCGGCCGGCGGAGGATCCGAAGGCTCCGAAACGGGAGAAAACCCCGATCCTTTCGCGGCCTCCGCGCCTTTCGTTTCTCCCGGCCAGGCGCAGCCGCCGGAGCGGCAGCAGGCCCCGAACCGCGAAGCTTCGGAAGAAGTCGCCTATGTCGCCGCCAGCCTGCTCATCTGCCGCGACGCTCCGCTCCAGGATGCCCGCCGAGTCCGCAACCTTCTTCGCGGAAGGGAGGTTCGGGTGCTGGGCTATGACGGCGCCTGGGCGAGCCTCGCTTATGGCGGCGGCCAGTGCTGGGCCCAGGCCCAGTATCTCTCACCGGTCCCGCCGATCTAGAGCGCCGCGCGCCGAGTTCGCATCGTCATCAAGTTGCGCATCGTCATCCCGGCGAAGGCCGGGATCCATGAACACCGCGGGTCGGGACTGGAGCCAAGACGGTGTTCATCGATTCCGGACCAAGTCCGGAATCACCAGTATGCCAAATGCGTATCCACGAGCAGCGCAGCTCTCGTCACCCCGGTCTCGACCCCGGGTCCACCTGCCTCTGGGCGCGGCGGCTGAAAGGCATGGCGCAAGCGGCGACGAGCGCGACTCCGCCTGGAAACGGATCGAGGCGGCGGCGAAGAAGCACGGAGTTCAGGTGAACGCGAAGAGCTGGCGCGAATAGGGAAGTAACGCATTGCCGTCCGGAGCGGCCCTCCTCCCGGACTGAACGTGAAACTAGTTCAGGGCAGCGGCAGTATTCATTTCGGTCATCCATTTACCGGAAGGTACACCATCACGGTTTTTCATCCCCTTTTTCGGATAAGCTGTTAGATTGGCCACGTGGCCGACGAGCTGACGCGGGAGACCCGGTTTTGCGACTGCCGAAAGTGCGGCACCTCGGCGCTTATCAGGGATTGGAGTTGCGGATGCCGAACGGTCTCGGTGATGAACGATCGTCCGCTCCATTACGATTGCACGAACTTCTCTGCTCTAGCCTATAGTTGCGGACAAAAAGGCAATGCCCGTTATCATGGACTTGAGCGACCGGAGGAGCCGAAACCCCCCTCGCTCCCGCGGAGGCGCGAGCAGCCTGTCAGGTCTTCGGGAGGTTTCTCGGGAGGCGGCGGCGGCGGCTCGGGCGAGGGTTGTGGTGCCCTCCTGCTGACCCTCTTCGTGGCCGGTTTCCTCGTTGACCTGTTCGACAATCCACCTCCGCCCCCGCGTCCACCGCGTCCCCCACCCGTCAGCGCGACCGGAGAACCTGTGCAAAATCCCGAGGTTTCAAGCCGATGCAGCAAGGCGCCTTACCATTCTTTCATCCTGCCACCGAGCCCGCCAAGCTGGACGGAATGGTTCGAGATACCTGATGGCTGCGCGGTGCATGTCGAATCCAGTCGGAATCCCTTTGGACAGACTGTTCGCGTTCAATGCCGCTCCAAAGACGGCGCCACCAACGGAGATTGCCAGCTGTACTCGGCGGTCAGGTTCCAAGCGTGGGATCGGGATCAGAGCTACGCGGGGCTCTTCGGTTTTACGATGGTTCCCCGCCTGGCCAGTGAACGCGACAGCTGGAGCGAGGACCCGACCGATCTTACCCGCGGAGTTAAGGAAGAGCCTGCCTCAACAGAATCCTCGCCTCCGCCAAAGGCCGCCTCCGAGCCCGACGCGGCCGTTCCAGCGGACGGGGGCACTCGATCTGAAGTCCCTTCCGCCGGCTCGGATGAAATTCAGCCGCGGGCAACGGTCCCAGAACTGCCGGAATCCAATGATGCCATCGAAAGCGGATAATGGGTCGCCCGGGGGGCTGGACGCGCGTTCGCCGACTGACGCTCTCGGGAAAATCGGGGACAGTATACATTTTTTGGCCGCGCCCCCGGCGGTTTGCGTCAACCGAAAATATATATTGCCACTTTTTTAATCAGAAGCGGCCACAGACCGGGCGCGCGTGATTCCTGAAAACAGTCACTCAAATGGGGCCTTTGTACTTCCCGACGCGAATATCTGTGCTGTCCAGGCGGAGCGACCAGCTGTCATCATCGTTGCTGAGCAGCTTGCAGGATCCGTAGTGGATTTGGCGATGGTGATTTGGGCAAAGGACCATAATGTTGATCGCTGCTAGGCTGCCCGCCTGAAGTCGATGCACCGGCACCACATGGTGTGCTTCGGCATAGGGATCGCCGTTGGCCTTCGTGAACGCGACGGGTGGAAGGCCCAGGCTCTCGCAAATCTGGCATCGGCCGCCTCGGGCCCGCTTTACCTTCTCTCCGATAGGCCCGCGCTCGATAGCCTTGCTTATGCGCGTTCGCAGAACCGGGTCGAGGTGTTGGGCCGCCCGCTCAAGGGTCCGAACACCCGATATGGTCGCGGCCTGCCGGGATTCGTTCACTCGTGTTGCGTCGACGCCGAGCGCGGCCGCAACGACTTCGAACGTAGCGGCCGGAAGCGGAATAGTGGTCCTCGGAACGCCGCGATGGATGTAGAGAAATTCGGGCGTCATCGGGAAACGGGAAGCCGGAATCGGTCCGGCTTCGAACTCGGACAGGACTCGCAGCGGGGCGCGGGTCCGTGGCGCTCCTTCCGCCGCGTTGGCAAAGAATCTCGGATCGGGTTCCGGTTGCAGGGAGGGCGCCGCAAGGACTTCGACAACAGCGTACACGCCTCCCGCCACGCCGTTCCGGCGGTTCGCACGTATCAGCCCCAGGTCGCCCGCTCGCATGCCGGGCGCGTCGTCCGTCGAGACGAGATAGAGCAACTCGGTCGGACCCGAGGCGAGCCATGCATCGGGATCCCATCGCTGTTGGGCGGCAAGAAACAGCCAATAGCCGGTCGGGGCGAAATGCCGGTGCGATGTTCTACGAGGGGTAGCGGGTCGCGGACAGGTCGCCGAACCGCTGGTGGCCGGATCGATTGGCCGGTCTAGGCCACGCGGCCGTGCGATGTCGTCGCGAAGCTCGACATTGATGCCGTGCCGCTCCGCAAAGGCTGACAATTCGGCTGTGACCCGGTGGGTGTGGGTGGTGGCGGGGAGGATCGGAGGCCGGTGCGAGGCAGCCCAGATCGCCTTCAGGTCGTAGTCAACCCCCCCAACCCGGACGTAATGCCTCCTTGCGCCCTGGCCGCCTGCGTAGCGCTGTAGGAATTCGTTGCGGCCGAGCCGCTGCGCTTCCATCATTCGCGTGAAGAGGGACGACAATGTCGGCGGCCGGCTCAACTGGACCATGACCGGCTTCCCACAATCGAGGTGGTTCGGCCCCTCATTCCCGCCACCTTCCCAGCTCCATCCAACGCAGCAGCGGCTTCAGCGGCAGGATCCAGACGAGCCCCGCGGCGATGAAGAACAGGGCCTTCAAGGGCCACGGCATCTCCGGAAGCGCCTCCGCCACGGTCACCACGATGAAGCCCCACACCGCGATCAGCAGCAGGAGGAGGAGCATCCCCGCGGGTTTGCGCCAGCTCGGCTTGGCGGGTTCTATCGGCATTGGATCCATTCCCGCGGGGTGGCGATGGCGTCGAGGGGTACGTCCCAGGGATCGGCGGGGATGAGCAAATCGAGGATCTGGTGCTCCCAGGCGAGGCCGATCGCGGTCACCTTGCCGCTTTCCCGAAGGTGGGAGAGGGCGCGGTCGTAATGGCCCTTGCCGTGGCCGATCCGGGCGCCCGCCCGGTCGGCGGCGACGAGCGGCACCAGCACCACGTCCGGGGCCAGCGCCTCCGCCTCTCCCGACGGCTGGAGCACGCCCCAGGGGCTGGGCTCCACCGCCGGGGCCTCGCGGAACAGCATCCGCGAGTCGCGGTGGAGGAACCAGGGGAGGGCGGAGCGCTGCCCGTCGCCGAGCCGCTCCAGGATCGGATAGGGGCTGATCTCGTCCTTGAGGGGATGGTAGCCGGCGACGATCCTCGCCGAGATCAGCCGCGGAAGGACGATCTGCGCGAGCTTGCGCTCGAGCTCCGCCCGCACCTCCGGCGCGAGCGAGCGGGCATAGCCGCGCCTTCGCGCCAGCGCCCGCTCGCGCAGTTCCGGCTTGCCGGCAGGGGAGGGTGACGGGACCACCATGGCCGTTTGCTTGAATATCCTCTGACGCGTCAACGTCAGGTGGGGGCCATATGTGCCGGACCAGGGCCCGGCCAGCGATAGCCCCCTAGGATGCTTATCGCCCAGGGATGTTCTAAAGCGCGCACCGGGCAGTACCCGTCGCGCTCTATCTAGGGAGGGCAGGCGCCGCTGACAACGGCCGGCGGCGACGACCGCCGCGCCTCGGCCGAAGGCCGAAATATATCGCACAAAGAACACGAAGGGCACGAAGGGGCTGAACCGGGCGGACTTCCGCGGCGCTCTCGGACGAGCTCCTCGAGAAGCCGCCACGCGGATTCTTTGTGTCCTTTGTGTGCTTTGTGCGAGCCCATTTCGGGCGGTAGAGCCGCGCCGGTCAGGATGCTGAAGCGCTGCGTTCGATCTGTTCAGCAAGGCTTCCTTGACCGGGGTCGGACACCACCGAGGTGGCCGAACGCCGCAATTTTGTTCGGACAGGAACAGGAAGGGGCCAGAGGGGCCGGGAGCGGGCTCGCTCGCCGCGGCCACCCACGTCATTCCGGCGAATGCCGGAATCCATGAACACCGCCGTCCGACCTTCCCCGCCGCCGTGCTCATGGATCCGGGATCAAGTCCGGGATGACGATGGGTTCGCGGTAATTGGTGTCAGGCACCATTTTCCAAAGGCACGACGGCGCCTGGACGTGCGGGCCCGGCGGCCTTCGCCGGACAGCTGAGAGTAAGCCGCCTCGCCGGTTCTTTGTGCCTTCGTGTCTTTGTGTGAACCCAAAAATTCGTTGCGGCGTCGCCGCTGCGCCGGCCTAGGAGACCTCCGCACCGCGTTCGAGCTGCTCGGCCAAGCTTTCGATCCGCCCCGCGAGGCGCTCCAGAGCGTCGGCAATGGCGGGGTCAAGCTCTGCCGGGGCCGGAGCGGCCTCAGCCTGAGGCGCGGACGGCTGGCCCGAATTTTTCTCCTTGAGCTCGTCGGCGAGGAGCAGGGACGCGAAGAGCAATTGCCGGGCCTCGCTGAGGCTCCCCAGGGCCCCCGCCGCCTCCTGGGCCTTGGCGTCGACGAGCGCGGCGACGGAGCGCAGATGCGCTTCCTCGCCGTCGCGGCAGGCGACCGAATATCTGCGGGACCCGATCTCGACCTCGACCGACGCCATCAGCGGGCCTGCGCCGAGGCAATGAGGCCGTCGAGCTGGTCGAGCGCCTCGCGGACACGGCCGCGCAGGGCTTCGTGCGCCTCGCGAAGGGCGCCGTCGCCGGAAGCGGCGGAGCCGGCGGCGCGCTCCGCGGCGCCCTCGATCCGCGCCAGCGCGCGCTCGATGCGGCCTATCGCCTGTTCCACTCTGTCATGCCCCATGCATTGCCGCATAGCACGGCCCCTCCGGCTTTGAAAACAGCGGGGCTGCGGTTGACGGGCGCGCCGCCGCCGATAAAGGAGCCCTCGATACGGAGCGTCGTTCCGACTCTCCTCGCGCCCGCCGGGGCGCCGCCTCTTGGGAAAGTGCATGGCCGCCGATCCGAGACTGCTCGCCAACGCCATTCGCGCGCTGTCGATGGACGCCGTCCAGGCCGCCAATTCGGGCCATCCGGGGATGCCGATGGGGATGGCGGACGTCGCCACCATCCTCTTCACCGAATATCTGAAGCACGATCCCGCCGATCCCGCGTGGCTCGACCGGGACCGGTTCGTGCTTTCCGCCGGCCACGGCTCGATGCTCGTCTACGCCCTGCTCCACCTCACCGGCTACGAGCGGCCGACGATCGAGGACATCGCCCGCTTCCGCAAGCTTGGGAGCCCGTGCGCGGGGCATCCGGAGAATTTCATGCTGGCCGGGGTCGAGGCGACCACCGGGCCGCTCGGCCAGGGTTTCGCCATGGCGGTCGGGATGGCGATCGCCGAGCGCCACCTCAACGCGGTCTTCGGCGACGATCTCGTCGATCACCGCACCTGGGCGATCGCCGGCGACGGCTGCCTGATGGAGGGGATCAACCACGAGGCCGCGGGCCTGGCCGGCCATCTCGGCCTCGGCCGGCTCAACGTCCTCTGGGACGACAACCGGATCACCATCGACGGCGGCACCGAGCTGTCGCGCTCCGAGGACACGCTCGCCCGCTACCGGGCGAGCGGCTGGCACACCGTGTCGTGCGACGGCCACGATTTCGCCGGCATCCGCCGCGCCATCGAGGAGGCGCTGGCCGATCCCCGGCCGTCGCTCATCGCCTGCCGGACGATCATCGGCTGGGGCGCCCCCAACAAGCAGGGCACCGCCGCCACCCACGGCGCCGCGCTCGGCGACGAGGAGGTCGCGGCGGCGAGGAAGCAGCTCGTCTGGGACAGCGAGCCGTTCGACATTCCCGAACCCATCCTCGGCGCCTGGCGCGAGGCCGGCGGCCGTTGCCGGCGGGCGCATGAGGATTATCGGGCCCGGCTCGCCGCCTCGCCCGAGCGCGACGAATTCGTGCGGCGAATGGAAGGCAGACTGCCGCGAGATTTCTCGATCTCTCAACATTTGTTGCAATTAATGGCGATTCCTAAACTTGTCGCCACACGCAAGGCGTCGGAGCTGGCGCTGGAGGCGATCAACGCCGCGCTGCCCGAGACGATCGGCGGCTCGGCCGATCTGACGGGTTCCAACAACACCAAGACGAAGGCTCAGAAGCCTTTGACGAAAGAGGATTATTCCGGCCGCTATCTCTATTACGGGATCCGCGAGTTCGGCATGGCCGCCGCCATGAACGGCATGGCGCTGCACGGCGGAGTGATCCCCTACGGCGGCACTTTCCTGGTCTTCTCCGATTACTGCCGCCCCGCCATCCGCCTCTCCGCTTTGCAGGGGGCGAGGGTCGTCTATGTGATGACCCACGATTCGATCGGGCTTGGCGAGGACGGTCCCACCCATCAGCCTGTCGAGCATCTGACGAGCTTGAGACTCATTCCGAACCTCGACGTCTATCGTCCTGCAGATGCGGTGGAAACCGCTGAGTGCTGGGCCTTGGCGCTGGAGCGGCGGGAGGGCCCCTCGCTGCTTGCCCTGAGCCGCCAGAACCTGCCGCAGCTGAGGCTGGAGCCGTCTCGGAATTTGTGCGCCCGCGGCGCCTATCGTCTCCGTTCCGCGGTCGCGGAGCGCCGGGTGGTGCTGATCGCGACGGGGTCGGAGGTCGAGGTCGCGGCCGCCTCGGCGGAGGCGCTCGAGGCGCAGGGCATCGGCGCCGATGTCGTCTCCATGCCCTGCTGGTCGCTCTTCGACGCCCAGGAGGAGGATTACCGGCGCGGGCTGCTGCCGGAGGACGTGCTCAAGGTCTCGATAGAGGCCGGCACGACGCTCGGCTGGGAGCGCTATGTGGGGCCCCGCGGCCTCGCCGTCGGGCTCGACCGGTTCGGCGCCTCGGCGCCTGCGGAAGACTTGTTTCAGCGCTTCGGCTTCACCGCCGAAGCGATCGTGCCGCGCATCCTCGCGGCGCTTCAATCTCAAGGAGATCAATGACATGGCGACGAGAGTTGCGATCAACGGCTTTGGGCGGATCGGCCGCCTGGTGGCTCGGGCACTCCTCCAGAAGGCCGACAGCGGCCTCGAGCTGGTCTCGATCAACGACCTCGCGGACGCGGAATCGAACGCGCTCCTGTTCAAGCGCGATTCCGTCCACGGCGCCTATTCCGGCGAGGTCCGGGCGGACGGCAACGACCTGATCATCGACGGCCGCCGGATCAAGGTGACGGCGGAGCGCGAGCCGGGCAAGCTGCCCCACGGCGACAATGGCGTCGACCTCGTCCTGGAATGCACCGGCTTCTTCACGGACCGCGAAAAGGCCGGCGCGCATCTCACTGCCGGAGCGAGGAAAGTCCTGATCTCGGCCCCCGCCAAGGGAGTCGACCTGACGGTCGTCTACGGCGTCAATCACGACCGGCTGGAGGCCGGCCACACGATCGTCTCCAACGCTTCCTGCACGACCAACTGCCTCGCCCCCGTCGCCAAGGTGCTGAACGATGCGATCGGCATCGAGCGCGGCCTCATGACCACCGTCCACGCTTATACCAACGACCAGAAGATCCTCGACCAGATCCACTCCGACAAGCGCCGCGCCCGCGCCGCCGGAATGTCGATGATCCCGACCACGACGGGCGCCGCGCGCGCCGTCGGCGAGGTGCTGCCGGAGCTGAAAGGCAAGCTCGACGGCTCCGCGATCCGGGTGCCGACGCCCAACGTCAGCCTCGTCGACCTGACCTTCACGCCGGGCCGCGAGACCAGCCTCGACGAGGTCAACGGCGCCCTCCGGGCGGCTTCCGAAAGCGGGCCGCTGGCCGGGATCCTGGCCTATAGCGACGAGCCTTTGGTCTCGATCGACTATAACCACAATCCGGCCAGCTCCACCGTCGACAGCCTCGAGACGGCCGTGCTCGAGGGCAAGCTCGTCCGGGTCCTGTCCTGGTACGACAACGAATGGGGCTTCTCGAACCGGATGGTCGACACGGCCGCCGCCATGGCCCGGCTGTGACCATTCCCGTCATCCCGGCGAAAGCCGGGACCCCGGGACGGGAAGTCTCGGCGGGTCTCCCCGAGGTCCCGGCTTTCGCCGGGATGACGGGAACGACGTCATGACGTCATTCAAGACCCTCGACGATCTCGGCGACGTCCACGGCCGGCGGGCGCTCGTCCGCGTCGACCTCAACGTGCCCATGGCGGATCTCGAAGTGACCGACGACACCCGGCTTCGCGCCACCCTGCCGACGGTGACCGAGCTCGCCGACAAGGGCGCGATAGTCCTGCTCCTCGCGCATTTCGGGCGGCCGAAGGGGGAGAAGCGGCCGGACATGTCGCTCTCTCTCGTCACCCGCGCCTATGGCGAGGTGCTCGGCCGTCCGGTGCGCTTCGTCGGCGATTGCCAGGGGGAGAATGCCGCGGCCAACGTCGCCGACCTGCAGCCGGGCGACATCGCCATCCTCGAGAACACCCGCTTTCACGCCGGCGAGGAGAAGAACGACCCCGATCTCGCTCGGGGGATGGCGGCGCTTGGCGATCTCTTCGTCAACGACGCCTTCTCCGCCGCCCACCGCGCCCATGCCTCCACGGAAGGCCTGGCGCACCTCCTGCCGGCTTATGCCGGCCGGGCGATGGAAGCGGAGCTGAAGGCGCTTCAGAAGGCATTGGGAGAGCCCGAGCGGCCGGTCGCGGCCGTTGTCGGCGGCGCCAAGGTGTCGACGAAGCTGGAAGTGCTCCGCCACCTCGTCACCAAGGTCGACCACCTCATCATCGGCGGCGGCATGGCCAACACCTTCCTCGCCGCGCGCGGGGTCGCCGTCGGAAGATCGCTCGCCGAGCACGACCTGGCGGAGACCGCGCTTGCCATCCTCGATGCGGCGGAGCGGGCGAACTGCACCGTCCACCTGCCCTACGACGTGGTGGTGGCGCAGGAGTTCGCCCCCGATCCGCCGAGCCTCAGGACCTGCAACGTC
>DASVTA010000473.1:0-3173 GCA_036387815.1 Allosphingosinicella sp. | reverse complement strand
CATCGAGCAACGCTCCAATTCGCTTCGGCGCCGACGTCGAAGGCTTCGAGCTCCGCCGCCGACATGGTTGTGATCTGGGCCTCGAGGCGCGAAGAAGCGGCGCGGATCGCGTCGATCGCGCGGCGCCGATCGAGGGCGGGGATGAAGTCGGCGGAGATCTCGCCGAGAATCGCGTGTTCGAGAGCGGCCTGGGCGATTGCCGCATTGTCGTTGGCCTGGCGCCAGCCCGGGGCGATCTCAAGGATCCTGCGCCGCGCCTCCTGCTTGACGAGCTGCAGGGCGAAGCGGCGCCGCGCCGCCTCGGTGTCGCGCGGGCGGCGGATCTTCGGCCGGCCGTCGTCTCCGACGACGATGATAGCGCCGGTCTCCTGCGCTGCGATCAGCTCGCGGTGCCGGCGGCGCGTGATCTTCACGGCGCCCTCGCCGCGAAGGGCGGCGGGCGTGTTGTTGGGCTGGAAGCCTCGGGAGGGGCTGAACAACATCGCTAGGCTCCGATCGCCAACCAGCCAACCTGAACGGCAAAGCGGTCGCCGGCGGTGCTGATGATGAAACTGCCCGGGGAGAGGGGCTGCTGGACCCACATCGGCTCGTCCGATTCGTCGCCGTTGTTGGGGTTGCCGTAAAAGGTGGGGAAGACGTGCCAGCAGGAGACCGCGAAAGCCTCGGGGAAATAGACGACCTGGGAGCCGAGGGAGACGTAGGCGGTGCCCCATTTGAGGAAGATCGGCGTGCCGGGAATCTGCAGCTGACCGGCGGCCCCGAGCGTCCGCGGCGATCCGGACAGGGCCGCCGGCGTGATCGCCCGGTCATCGGCCGTGCCGGCCGCGACGTCGGCCGCGGTCGCCTTCAGAACGGTAATGATCCGGTCGGCGGAGAAGTCGCCGCCGCCTTGCGCCAGGCCGGCGCCGACCAGCTGGCGGGTCGAGGGCGCCGCGGCCGCCAGAAAGCCGAGGATGGCGGCGAGCGCCGCCGGCGTGACGGCCACGTCATCGCGGGAGCCGGCCAGGGCCTCCGCCGCTGTGGCCTTCGGAACGGTAATGGTGCGATTGGCCTCCATTGATCCGCCGCCCTGGGCGAGGCCGCCGGCGGCGATCGACCGGGCGACGGGCGGGGCCCCGACGTCAGCCGGGCCGAGAACGACGTCTCCAATCTTGCCGTTGACGGTCCGGACCGGCGCGCCCGGGCTGAGGAACTCGGCCCAGTTCGCCAGCAACGTGGCCGGCGCCGCGCGGAGGACATAGGTCTTCAGCTGGTCGAGCCGGCGGCAGAAGTCGCCCGGGCCCGCGGGCAGTGCCAACATTTCGGCCTGGTCATCGGCCTCGAAGGTGTCGATCGAGTCGACCGCGGGGAGCTGTGAGGGCGGAACCTTCCCGTTGACATCGAGGGTGGCGACGCCGCCGGGCGCGCCCTTTTCCATCGCTCGGATGAAAACGCCGGCGATTGCCGCCGGGGTGACGATCTTGTCGGCCACAGCGCCGGCGGCGACTTCGGCCGCGGTGGCCAAATAGGCGACGCCCTTCCGGGTCTCCGTCGCCGGCGGATAGAGGAAGTTCGTGTCGCCGAATTCGATGAGTTCGGCGATGGCCTGGGCGAAGGTGATGTCGGCCGCCAGGAGGAAGGTCGAGACGGCGCTCTTCTCGTAGATCGGTGTCTCTTGCCCGTAGACCGCGAAGAGGGCGCCGTCGTCGAGGTACAGGGCGAAGCCCCGGACCGTATAGGCCTCGCCCCCGTCGTCCCTTGCGACCATGTGGATCACGCGGTCGTTGACCGCCTCGCCGGCGACGGCCGAGATCCTCGTATGCTCGCCGGGAAGCTGCTCGATCGTCGCCGCGGCCAGGAAGTCGTCGGCCGTGAGACCGATCTCGACAATGCGGACCGCGTTGGTGATGCCCTGCTCGGCGTCGAGGAGGGCAGAGAGCCCCTCCTCCGTGATGATGAGGCTAATCAATTCATCCACTCCAGAAGCTCGCCGTCTTCCGCCTGCAGCGGCTCCCCGGTTTCGGTGGTGAGGTAGTTCGGCGGTTCAGTTACGGCGGCCATGTCGAGGCGGAGGAAGCCGGCGCTCCGCGCGGCGCCGACGATGTTGAGGCCGGCGCCGGCGCCGAGCGACTGAACAAATTCGAGATGAGACCGCAGGGGCTTCACCCGGGAGACCTCGCGAACGACCCGCTCCGTGAAGGCGGCTGTCGATCGAGCGCCGCCGCCGTCGCCCAGGGGCAGCTCGACCCGGAAGGTGTGGGGTTGGAGCCGCGGCTGCGCTTCGAACCATTCAACGAGCTCGAGCTGCTCGTCCGCGGCAGCGAGGACCGCCTCGACGGCCCCGCGCGTTCCCTTCCGGCGCTGAAGCTCGATTGCCCGCGCAACCTCCTGCCGCTTGCGGGCTTCCGGCCAGGCCGTGTCCCACGCATCGATGCTGAGGCCCCAAGCCAGCCACGGGAGCAGCTCGATCGGGCAGGTCCACGGGTTCCAGAGAGCCTGAAGCGGAATCGGGACGGCCGAGACCCGCGCGGCCGCTGTCGCGACGGCTCGTTCGAGAGGCTGCGCGTTCGGCGGGAGCAGGCTCGCTGCGACGGTCACTCGCCAACCCCGCCGGAAGTGAGGCTGATGCTTGTGCACCACGGGGCCTGCGTGGGGCCGATGACGAGGTTCGCCGCCGGGGTCTCCAGGTCGACCCGCTGAACGCCCGGGACGTGCAGGGCGGCGTAGAGCCCCGAAAGCGTGACGTCGTGGCCAAGGCGCTGGCCCGCGCCGAGATACGCCTGCAGGCTTTCTTCGGCGGCCGCCATGACGACGGAGGAGTCGGGGCCTTGGTAAATGTAGAGCTTCGCGTCGATCGTGAATTCCACGACGTCGACCGATTGCACGGTGACGAGGTCGGTGAGGGGGCGGACCTCGCTACTATTGACGACCGCCTCTACGGCGCCGAGCAGCTCGGCCGAGGCCTCGCCGTTGCCGAGGCGCGAGAGGACGGTGACGACCACTTCCCCCGGCGCCGGGCTGGTGGCGCTCGCATCGAGAACGTCCGCGTCGGCCGAGCGGGCGTGAAAGACGTAGGCGAGCTCGGGCCCGGCGACGGAGAAGCTTTCCGGGGCCAGGACGATGCGGACCCGCAGCGAGACGTCATCCTCCATGACGGCGGCCGTGCCGGTGATCGGATCGGCCGGAGTGAGTTC
>DASVTA010000472.1:0-2628 GCA_036387815.1 Allosphingosinicella sp. | reverse complement strand
GTTTCGGGCGCCTGCGGGACTCGTGAAGCGCCGGCGCCGCCTCCCGGCGAGTCCGTTCAGAACCGGAAGCTCGCCGTCAGGCTCAGGCCGTGCGACGTGAAATCGCCGTCGCTGCGCCGGAAATCCGTGCCGTTGGGATTGACGATGCGGAACGGGTTGGTGAGCCCCGCCGTCCCGGGACCGGCGCGAACGACATAGTCGCCGGCGTCGATGCTCCGGTAGAGATACTGAAGGCCGACCGAGAAATTGGTGCCCAGCCTCTGCTCGACTCCGCCGCCGAGCGTGTAGCCCCAGCCCTTCTCGTTGCCGTTGCCGGTGAAGCTGTTCGCCGTGTTGCTGGTCGTGAAGCTGTTGCGGATGCTGCCCCGGGCGACGCCGCCGGTGGCGTAGATGAGCGTTGATCCGGTCGACACTCCGGCGCGGGCGCGAAGGGTGAACACGTCGCGCAGGCGGCGGGTCATCGTATAGCGGGCGGGAGTCGTGCTGAAGGAACTGACGCTGTCGCGAAGCCGCGAGCGGCTGTAGTCCCCGACGATTCCGACGACGAGGCCGCCGCCGGTCTCATAGTCGAAGCCGGCATGGGCGCCGAATTCGATTCCGTCGCGGTCGTCGCGGCAGCCGTCGCCGGGGGTCGGGCCGACGGCGGAGCCGCCGCAGAAGCCGGGCGAGAAGGCGTTCGCTCCGCCCGAGGTGTTGACGGTCTCGCCGAAGGAGCCGTCGAGATTGGTGTCGAACTGGATCGTCTCGTCGCCGTCGCCGGGCTGGAGGCCGTAGCCCGCCTGGCCGCCGATGTAGAAGCCGGTCCAGCTCTGGTCGTCCTGGGCGGCGGCCGGGCTTGCGGCGAGAAGGGCGATTGCGGAGGCGGCGGAGGCGGCGGAGGCGAGTCTCATCATGTGCATTTCCCGATTTACCTTGGTCAGGCCGAACGGGGCGCCGGCCTAGAATATCCGTGGTCGGAACGATTTTCCGGCGACCGTTGCCGCCGCGTTACAGCCTTAAGGCGGTATCGCGGGCGGCGGATCGGGCGCGGCACGTCAT
Organism: Allosphingosinicella sp.; assembly: GCA_036387815.1. GTDB lineage: Bacteria > Pseudomonadota > Alphaproteobacteria > Sphingomonadales > Sphingomonadaceae > Allosphingosinicella. The sequence goes on along the minus strand of DASVTA010000472.1, from coordinate 1,590 downwards.
CCCGGCTCGACCCGGGATCCCTGCACACCGCGGGACGAAGCCTCGCTGCGGCCGTGTTCATGGATTCCGGCTTTCGCCGGAATGACGGCGGTGAGCGCGATAATTCTTGAAAAGCGGAGCAAAGTACCACTTTGATCCGCCCGTGACGCTCGCGACCCAGATCGACCGCTATCTCGCCCGGCTCATCCTCGTGCCGCTGCTCGCGACTTTGACCCTGGCGGCGATGCTTCTGATCCTCGACAAGATGCTTCGCCTCTTCGACTTCGTCGTCAGCGAAGGAGGGCCGGTGGGGGTGGTGTGGCGGATGCTCGCCAACCTCGTTCCCGAATATCTCGCGCTCGGGATCCCGATCGGGCTACTGCTCGGGACTCTGCTCGCCTTCCGCAAGCTCGCCTTGTCGTCCGAGCTCGACAGCCTTCGGGCGGTCGGGCTCGGCTACACCCGCCTGCTTCGGGTGCCTTACATCTTCGCCGTGGCGCTGATGGGGCTCAACGTGGCGATCGTCGGGTTCGTCCAGCCGGTGTCGCGCTACGGCTACGAGCAATTGCGGTTCGACCTTCGCTCGGGGGCGCTCGGAGCGTCGATCAAGGTCGGCGAATTCACCAATCTGGGCAAGCGCATGACCTTGCGGGTCGAGGCGAGCGAGGACAAGGGCCGGCTGTTGCACGGCGTGTTCGTGCGCGCCGAAACCCGCGACGGCCGGACGATCGCGGTCACCGCCGACCACGGCACCTTCCTCGCCACCGACGATCCGGACGTGATCCTGCTTCGCCTGTCCAACGGCCGGCTGGTCCACACCTCGCCCAAGTACAAGGCGCCGCGGGTGCTGAGCTTCCGGATCCAGGACCTGCCGGTGGATCTGCCGGCGGTGGCGCAGTTCCGCGGCCGCGGCCGCGGCGACGAGGACGAGCTCACCCTGCCCGAGTTGCTCCGCTACGGCGCCACCAGGGCGCAGGCCCCGCCGGCGACGTTGAACGCCATCCGCGCCAATTTCCATTATCGGGTGACCGAGATCGTGATGATGCTGCTGATGCCGCTGCTCGCGGTGGCGCTGGCCGTTCCGCCCAAGCGAAGCACCTCGGGCCTGGGCATCTTCCTCTCGATCGTGATGGTGGTCGTCTACCACAAGGTCAATCAATATGCCGAGCAGATGGCCGCCCAGGGCCGGATCGATCCGGTGATCGCCTTGTGGACTCCGTTCTTCCTGTTCGCGGCCCTGATCGGCTGGATGTACTGGATCCTCGCCTACAAGCCCGGCGGGCAGCCGATCGGCGCCCTGGAGCGCGGCGTCTCGAAGCTCGCCAAGGGGGTCGGCAGGATCCTCAGGCTGGGCGGCGGCGGCGGCCGGCGCGACGCGGTGCCTGCGCAATGATGAACTTCAACTTCTTTCCGTCCAGGCGGATCGCCCTCTACATGGCGCGCATGTTCGTCATGCGCTCGCTCGCGGTGCTGGCGGCGCTGGTCGTGGTGCTGATGACGCTCGACCTGCTCGGCGAATCCGGCAAGATCCTGCGCTATCCCGGCAATGGCGACGCCGAGCTCTGGCGCTACGTCTCGCTGCGCATCCCCCAGCTCATCTCGCGCTTCCTT
>DASVTA010000471.1:0-1906 GCA_036387815.1 Allosphingosinicella sp. | reverse complement strand
ACCCGCGCCTTCCAGGCCCAGATCGCCCGCAGCCTCGCGGCCCTCCCGCCGCCGCCGCCGCGCCCAGGCTCCGCCGCTGCTCCGCCCAGGCCTCCGCCCTACCGCCTCCCACTCGAGGGCACGCTGGTCACCGGCTTCGGCGAGATCTCCGACGCAGGAATCCACGCCCGCGGCTCGACCCTTCGCCCAGCCGCGGACACGCTCGTCCTCGCCCCCCGCCACGGGCGGATCGCCTTTGCCGGCCGCTTCCGAAGCTATGGCGAGGTCGTGATCCTCGACCATGGCGGCGGCTGGACCACCACCATCACCAACCTCGCCGCCCTTAGCGTCGCCAAAGGCGCAACCGTCGCGGCAGGCGAGCCCCTCGGCCGGGCCGAAGCCGGCGCCGAAGTCTCCGTAGAGCTCCGACTCCACGCCCGCCCGATGCCGATCGCGCCCTTCCTCTAGCGCGGCGTTCAAAAAACCATTTTCCTATTTGGTTCGTTTGTGCCTAATCAGTGCAGGCCATGACGAATCACGCCCCCACTCCGGCCACTCCGCCTCCACCTCCTCCCATACCGGTCATCTGCGACCTTTGCCGGGCCCACGGTCTATCCGGCGAGGATCCGTTCGAAGCCTTCGGAGCCCTGCTCGATTTCGAGCCCGTCCCACGCCGCGCCCGCCGCGCCGACGGCTGGGACGAGCAGGTCCAGCGCGCCTTCATCGCCGCCTTGTCGCTGACCGGATCGAGGCGCGCCGCCTGCCGGGCGGTCGGCCGCTCCGCCTTCGGGGTCGAGCAGCTTCTCGCCAATCCGGGGAGCGAAGGCTTCCGAGCCGCCCACGACGAAGCCATGGCCATCGCCGCCGACGAGCGCAGCCGCCGCCTCGCCGAGGGCCTCCGCACCGTAGCCGCCGAGCAGTCCGGCTGGCGCCCGCCCGATCCGCCCTGGGCCGGAGCTGCAGGGCGCGCGCGTCACCAACCTCCTCCTGAACCCATCCCGGACGAGCCCACTCCGGGAATGGAGAAGATGCTCGACGACATTATGGTCCGCTATCTCCTCAAGGTGGAGTCCGAGCGGAAGGCGCGGCTCGAAGGCCGGATCGTCGAGGCCGATTTCTACCTTCGCCAGCTGACGATGATCGAGGTGTCGCTGGACCTGATGAGCGGCGACGGCTTCAGGCTGCTCCACGATTTCCGGGTAAAGCGCCGGCACCTGGTCGAGATCGCCGAGACCGCCTTCTCGAAGATCATGGGAGACATGCGCCGTGAGAAGTGGGCCGAAATGGGCGACCCCTCCCGCCCCGAACACCCGCCCGCCCGCTACCTGGTCGACCACGGCCGCTACAAGACGGAGCCGATCGAGCAGACCAGGGGCGGCTCGGCCCAGGAGATGGAACGACAGCGGCGGGAGATCGAAGAGCGACATAAAGCCGACGCTGCGGAGCAGCTCCGCTGGGAAGCCGAAGCCCGCCGAGACTTCGAGGAACGCTGCGACAGCATGTCCTCCCCAGGTTTTCCTGGGGAGGGGGACCGGGTGAAACCCGGGGGAGGGGCCGGCGGCAAAGCCGACGGGAACGCGGAAGACGTGCAGCCGTGAGGCCCATCAACCCCGCTCCTGCGTGCCCCTCCCGTCATCCCGGACCAGATCCGGGGTCCACCTTCTTTGCTTGGCCGCCGCGGCAAAGCCGCGTCGTCGAACGGGCTCAGTTGGCGGAGGGCCAACTGCCCCGCCGTCCGGGCGGGTTCGGGACCCCATCAAAGTACTACTTTGATGGGACCCTTCGAGTCTGGCCTAAGTTGCTTGTTGCTGACGCAACCGCTGCCTTAGCTTCTCGCGAACCTCGTCCCACTCGCTTTCAATCACCGAGAACATCACCGTATCCCTTTTATGCCCGGTCCAGGTGACGATGTGCCGCCGGATCACGC
>DASVTA010000470.1:0-1977 GCA_036387815.1 Allosphingosinicella sp. | reverse complement strand
GGAGTTGAAAATGAACAAGTTTCTGTTTGGCGCGGCTCTCGCCGCGCTCGCCGCGGCCCCCGCCGCCGCCCAGCCGGGCGGCCAGGGCCGCTTCGCTCAGCCGCAGACCCGTTCCGCGGTCCAGGCAAAGGTCCAGGCCCGTTTCGCGCACGCCGACGTCAACCGCGACGGCTTCGTCACCCGTGAGGAAGTCCAGGCGCGGCGCGCCGATCGCCGCGAAATCCGATCGGAGCGGCGCGAGCAGAGGTTCGATCGGCTCGATTCCAACAATGACGGAATGATCAGCCGGGCCGAGTTCGAAGCGCCGCGGGCGAATCGCGGCGGCGACCGGAGCGAGCGCCGCGCCGACCGGGCCGAACGCCGCGAGCAGCGGTTCGCGAACCGGGGCGGCCGCGGCAGCCGCGGCGGAATGATGGCCCGCTTCGGCGGCCGCGCCTTCGCGATGATGGACATGGATCGCGACGGCCGGGTCGCTCTGGCCGAGGCGCAGCGGGCGGCCTTGCAGCGCTTCGACCGGATCGATTCGAACCGCGACGGAACGATCAGCTCCGGCGAGCGCCAGGCGGTGCGAGCCGCGAGGCAGGAGCGCCGGGAAGAGCGGCGGGACGACTGACACAATTCCTCCCCGAGCTTGTCTCGGGGAGAACTAAATTCGCGCCCTCACTCGGCCGCCAGATGCCATTGCGGCGGCGCTTCCATTTCCCGAAGCCGCGCCGACTCCTCGTACATATAGTCGCGGGTCATTGGGATGGCGTCGCGGCGCTTCACGAACTGGACCTGCCAGTTGACCATTCCGCCGTAGCGGAAGGCGGCTTCCGCGCCGGCGAGGTAGAAGAGCCACATCCGGTAGAAGCGCTCGTCGTAGAGCGAGATGATCTCGTCCTTGTTCATGACGGTGCGATTGTACCATTCGGCCAGAGTCGGCGCGTAATGGAAGCGCATCGCCTCGACGTCGGTGACGATCAGGCGGTGCTTCTCGGCCTGGGTGACCAGCTCCGACAAAGCCGGGATGTAGCCGCCGGGGAAGATGTACTTGCGGGTCCATTTGTCGGTGACCCCGGGCTCTCCCATCCGCCCGCAGCAATGGGAGACCATCACTCCGTCGTCCTTCAGGAGGCGGCGCATATGCTGGAAGAAGCCGGGATAATGGGGCGTCCCCAGATGCTCGATCAGTCCGACGTTGCTGATCCGGTCGAACTCGCCCTGCACGTCGCGATAATCGAGCAGCTCGAACTTGACCTTGTCGGAGACCCCGGCTTCGCGCGCCCGCTCGTTGGAGAAATCCACCTGGTCACGGGCGAGGGCCACGCCGAGCACCTCCACTCCGTACATCCGGTTCAGGTAAAGGCCGAAGCCGCCCCAGCCGCAGCCCACGTCGAGAACCTTCATTCCGGGCTTCAGGTACATCTTGGCGGCGATATGCGCCTTCTTGTCGAGCTGTGCCTTCTCGAGGCTGTTCGACAGGTCGCGGTAATAAGCCATGGTGTATTGCCGGTCCTCGTCGAGGAACAGCTCGTAGAGGCGCCGGGTCAGGTTGTAGGTATGCTCGGCGTTGTGCTTCGAGCGGGTCTTCCAGTTGATCTGGTCCAGCCGGCCGGCGATCCGTCCGATCGCCTGCCGCATCGGCCCCTTCGGCTTCAGCGCGCCCTGGCGCTCGACCGGCGCGTTGTAGCGGATGAGGAGGACGAGATCGCGCAGGTCGCCCTGCTCGATGACCATCCGGCCGTCCATGAAGACCTCGCCGGCGCCTACCCGCGGATCTTTGACGATGTGGTTGGAAGCGCCCTTGTCGGTGAAGCGCACGCGGACCGGGCCGTGCGGAGCCGGGCTCCCGTCGCCGTAATGATATTCTTTTCCGTCATGGTCTATGACGGTGAGCTCACCCTTCCTGACGAGCTTCTTCAGCAGTTTATCGAGCAGCCACATTCGTTCCGTCCCCAGCTTTTGCGGGCAATGAGCATGGAGGAGGCCGGCGGG
>DASVTA010000469.1:0-2144 GCA_036387815.1 Allosphingosinicella sp. | reverse complement strand
GCTCGATCAGCGGGCGCAGGCCGGGGGCGCCGGCGATCATCCGCTCCCGGCTCAGCGGCGGCCTCACCAACGCCTGCGTCGCCTGGTTCAGCGCCCGCTGGCTTTCCATGTCCACCGTCAGAGCCTCCCCGAGCCGCTCGCTCCAGCGGCCGGCTTCGGTCAGTTCACGATCGACCTGCGCCGTCTCGCCTGGCTGGGCCGCCGCCGGTGCGCCAAGGAACAGCAGGGCGGCCAATATGGCCAGGCGCGCTCGCATCATCTCACCTTCAAAGATAAATAAAGATCAGTATCTTAGCTTCCGCGTCACCCGGGACGCAAGGCACTACGGTCCTGCGCCCGCTCCTTCGATCAGCGCCGTGAAGGCGCCTCGGCCCCTGAGAGCATCTGCGCGAATTCCGCCACAGCGGCCGCGGGGCCCGCCGGATTGTCCCAGACCGAGCCGCACACGGCGAGGAAGTCCGCACCCGCGGCCACCAGCCCGGCCCCGTTTTGCGGAGTGATCCCGCCGATGGCGACGCACGGTATCTCGAACAGCCGAGACCACCAGGAGAGGATGGAGGGATCCGGCCGGTGGTGAGTCTCCTTGGTGGCCGTCGGGAAGAAAGCGCCGAAGGCGACATAATCCACCCCCGCCTCCCCTGCTTCCATGGCGAGGTGGCGGCTGTCGTGGCAGGTGACCCCGATCTGGGCATCCGGACCGAGAAGGGCCCTCGCCTCGCGCGGGTCGCCGTCGCCCTGCCCCAGGTGCACCCCGTCGGCGCCGATCCGCTTCGCCAGCCCCATGTCGTCGTTGACGATGAAGGCGACCTGATTGGCCTCGCAGATGCGCTGCAGCGGCACGGCGAGCCTCGCCGCCTCGTGCTGGTCGATCCCCTTCACCCGGAGCTGGAACGCGGCGACCGGGCCGGCGGACAGCGCCACTTCCAGCCGCGCCGGGAAATCCTCCCCCACCCGGTCGGGAGAGATCAGATAGAGTTGACAAGGCGGCCGGGCGCCCGGTTCGAACAGCGAGGCGAAATCCGGATCGAGGGGGTCTTCCATCGGCTCAGGCGTTCGCATCAACCCGCTCGCCGCTCAAGCAGCAAAAGCGGGCGGGCTTTCGGCCCGTGCCCCAGGTCTCGGCGATTTCGGCAAAGCCGGCCTTCTCCATCATCGCCTTCACTTCGGCGACCTCGAACAGGCGGAAACCGAAGCGATGGCCCCGCCATTTGCGAAGCTCCGCGGCGGGCTCGAAGACTATGGCCAGGCGCCCTCCGGATTTCGTCACGCGCGCCAGCTCGTCCAGCGCCGCCGCCGGATCGGGCCAGAAATAGAGGCTGTTGACGCTGACCGCCTTGGTCACCGTCGCCGGCGGCAAAGGAAGGTTCTCGACCGAGGCGCGATAGAGATGCAGCCGTCCCCGGCGGACGTCCCGGGCGAAGCGGGTCCGGGCCCGAGCGATCAAGGCTCCCGACAGGTCGATGCCGAACACTTCGCCGCGGGTGCCGAGGAGGAGCGACCTCAAGAGGCCGCCGCCGCCGAAGCCCACTTCCACCACCCAATCCTCCCGCTCGAGGCGGAGGCAGGCGAGGGCCAGCTCGTTCATCCCCCGGCTGATCCGGTCGAGCCAGGGCGCGATGATGAACTGCCCGATCGGCCCCGAGGGGCAGGCGAACTGGCGGGCGAGGAACCGGCTCAGCATCGGTCGGCCCGGCCTGGCCCGGCCGGGCCGGACCGGCTCATTCCTCGCCCTTGTAGATGCGGACCAGCTTCTCGAGCATGGCCAGAGCTTCGTCGCGCGGCCGCTGGAAGGTGTTGCGGCCGATGATCGAGCCGTTGCCGCCGCCGTCGCGAATGTCGCGGGCGTCCTGGTAGACGGCGTCGATGCCCTTGGCGGCGCCGCCCGAGAAGACGACGATCCGGCGTCCGTTGAAGCTCGCCTGGACGACGTGGCGGACCCTGTCCGCCTGCGAGGACCAGTCGGTGCCCTCGTAGGACTTCTGGGCGTCCTTCTGCTCGATATGGGCGCTGGGCAGCTTGACCTTGATGATGTGCGCTCCGAGCAAGGCGGCCATGTGGGCGGCATAGGCGCCGACGTCGAGCGCGAGCTCGCCGTCCTTCGACAGCTTGCCGCCGCGCGGATAGGACCAGATGACGGTGGCGAG
>DASVTA010000468.1:0-7103 GCA_036387815.1 Allosphingosinicella sp. | reverse complement strand
AAGTCCGGTTCCGGAAGCAGGCAGCGGACGCACCGCGCCGGCCGAATCCAGCTGGTTGCCGCCGGCTGGATCGAGGCCCGCCGCGGCCGCTTCCCATTCCTCCTCGCGCGGCAGGCGGACGCCCATCCAGCGCGCGAAGGCGTCGGCTTCGTACCAGCTGATGTGGGAAACCGGCTCGGCCGGGCTGAGCGGCCGGTCGCCGTCGAGGGCGAAGCGGCACCAGCCGCCCCCCTGCCGCCGCCAGTAGAGCGGCGCCTCGATCCGGTTTTCGCTTGCCCAGGTCCAGCCGTCCGCCATCCACAACTCGGGGCGGGCGTAGCCGCCCTCCTCGATGAAGCCGAGCCATTCGGAATTGGTGACGAGCCGGTCGGCGAGCGCGTGCGGATGGAGAAGGGCCCGGTGACGCGGGCCCTCGCAATCGAAGGCGAAGGCGGCGCCGTCCTGGCCGATCTCCACCAGTCCGGCACGCCCTTCGATCCAGCCCGGCCCGGACACGAGGGCCGCCGGCGCCGGCGCCGAGGCGTGCCAGAGCGCGGGATGCAACGGGTTTTCGGCGAAGGCAGCGGTGAGGTCCATCAGCATCAGCTCCTGATGCTGCTGCTCGTGGTTCAGCCCGAGCTCCACCAGCGCGAGCGCCGCCGCCGGAAGGCCGGGCAAAGCGGCCGCCAACGCCTCGTCCACATAGGATCGCCAGGCGCGGATCTCGTCGAGGGCCGGGCGGCTCAGCATTCCGCGCGCCGCGCGCGGGTGACGCTCGCCCTCGCCTTCGTAATATGAGTTGAACAGATACGCCCAGCTCGAGTCGTAGATCCGGTGGCCCGGGACGTGGTCGCGAAGCACGAACGTCTCGAAGAACCAGGTCGTATGGGCGAGGTGCCATTTGGCCGGCGAGGCATCCGGCATCGGCTGCAGAGTCGCGTCCGCGTCGGAAAGGGGCGCCGCGATTTCTTCGCTCAGGGCGCGAACGGCACGGTAGCTCCGGGCCAGGGCCTGTGCCGGCGGAAGGTCTGCCTGTGTGGCCATTTCCCGGCTCCCTACACGAAAAGGTTGATGGAGGTTAGCGTCGCGCGTCATCCCGGCGAAAGCCCGGACCTCAGGACGATCGATCCCGGCGTCTCCACGAGGCCCCGCTTTCGCCGGGGTGACGATCAGCAGCGCGTCGCTCCGGGCTTCCAGAGCACTTCCCCGCCTTCCCCCGCCGCCGCCAGGCGCGCCATCACGAAGAGGTGGTCGGAGAGCCGGTTGAGGTAGGTGAGGGCGAGCGGGTTGAGCGGAGCCGCCGCCGACGCCGCGATCGCTGACCGCTCGGCCCGGCGGACGATGGCCCGGGCGAGATGGATCGCCGCCGCGCCGCCGCTCCCGCCCGGCAGAATGAAGCTGCGCAGCGGCTCGAGCCCCTCGTTCATCGAATCGATCTCGCGCTCGAGCCGGTCGATCTGCGGCTGAACGATCCGCAGCGTCATTTCGGACGGGGCGAAATCGTTGCCCGGGGTGGCGAGATCCGCACCCAGATCGAACAATTCGTTCTGGATCGTGGAAAGCATCCGGCCCTGGGCCTCGTCCGCGACCTGCAGGATGGCTAGGCCGATCGCGCAATTGGCTTCGTCCACGTCGCCGATCGCCGCGAAGATCGGGTCGGCCTTCGAGCGGCGGGAGCCGTCCGTCAGCCCGGACGAGCCGCAATCCCCGGTACGCGTGTAGATCTTGTTGAGCCGGACCAGGGCTCAGCTCTTTCCGCCGGCGACGAGCAGGAAGAGGACCACCAGGACGATCGCGATCGCCTGGAAGAACACCCTCTTGCGCATCAGATCCTGGGAGCGGGCGCCGCTGATGTCCTTGCCCGACGCCATCCCGATCACACCCTTGGCGAGGATGAAGAGAGTCGCTCCGGCGGCGAGGACGATGAGGATGGCGAGGAAAGTGCTCATTGCGCCTATCTAGGTATCGGCGGCCGAATATCCATACGGCATTTGTCCCGTCAGCAGGTCCGCCGCCAGCGATTTGGGATCGACACCCTGTTCGCGCAGCGCGCGCAGCGTCGGAGCGCCGTTCCGCTTGGCGAGGCGGCGGCCGTCGGCGCCGAGCAGCAGGGCATGATGGTGGTAGAGCGGGGTCGGCAGCCCGAGAAGGGCCTGGAGGAGGCGATGGAGGTCGGTGGCGGCATAGAGGTCTCGGCCGCGAACGACGTCGGTGACGCCTTGGGCGGCATCGTCGACGGTGACGGCCAGATGGTAGCTGACCGGCGCGTCCTTGCGGGCAAGGACCACGTCGCCCTGCGCTTCGGGCTCTGCGAGAGCCTCGGTATGGCCGTCGCGCCAGTAGAGCGGGCCGGCCCGGGCCGAAGCGGCGGCGACGTCGAGGCGCCAGGCGTGGGGCTCCGCCGCCGCGCGCCGCTCCCGCTCCGACTGGTCGAGGGCGCGGCAGGTGCCGGGGTAGAGCAGGCCGTGGGGACCGTGCGGCGCGGCCGCGCTGGCGGCGATCTCGGCGGCGATCGCGGAACGGGTGCAGAAGCAGGGATAGACGAGGCCGTCCGCCCTCAGCCGGTCCAGCGCCTCCGAATAGAAAGGCAGCCGCTCCGACTGGAAGACGATCTCCCCGTCCCACTCAATGCCGAGCCAGGCGAGATCCTCGATGATCGAGTCGACATGCTCGGGGCGGGAGCGGCCCGGGTCGATATCCTCGATCCTGAGCAGGAATCCGCCGCCGCGGCTCCGAGCGAAATCGAAGGCGAGCAGGGCCGAGAAAGCGTGGCCCAGATGCAATTGTCCGGTCGGGCTCGGGGCGAAACGGGTGACTGGCTTCATCGCGCCTCTTGACCCGGAGACTCGGCCCATGCTGTCATGGCGCCGTCACCCTCACATGGGAGGGGGTTTCGGACCGGGGAGGGTTCCCTCGTCCTGGGTGCGACAGGCCGGGCGTCTCTTCTCGAAGTGAGAGGGCGACGCGCGGCGCATGTACCATCCCGACCTCCTCCGCCATCCGGATTCTTGCCCGGCGCTCGTGCTCAACGCCGATTATACGCCGCTGAGCTATTATCCGCTCAGCCTGTGGCCGTGGCAGACCGCGGTCAAGGCCGTGTTCCTAGAGCGGGTCGACATCGTCGCCCAATATGTGCGCGAGGTGCACAGCCCCACCCGCACCCTGCAATTGCCGTCGGTGATCGCGCTTAGGCAATATGTGAAGCCGAGCGAGCATCCCGCCTTCACCCGGTTTAATCTGTTCCTTCGCGACCGCTTCGAGTGCCAATATTGCGGGAGCCCCGCCGAGCTGACCTTCGACCATGTCGTTCCGCGCGCCCAGGGCGGCCGCACGACCTGGGAGAATGTCGCCACCGCCTGCGCACCCTGCAACCTGCGCAAGGGCGGCCGGACTCCCGTCCAGGCGCATATGAACCTCAATCGCCGTCCCTGGCGGCCGACCAGCTGGCAGCTCCAGGAGAACGGCCGAAGCTTCCCGCCCAATTACCTGCACGAGAGCTGGCGCGATTACCTCTATTGGGACATCGAGCTGGAGGCTTAGGGAAGCTCGGAAGGAGGCGCGCGTCATCCCGGCGAAAGCCGGGACCTCGGGACAAGAAGTCTCGGCGGGTCTCCCCGAGGCCCCGGCTTTCGCCGGGATGACGGGAAACCCGGAACCGCAAAACCGTTACGCCTGCGATGCGCGAATTCTCCCAGCTTCTCGACGGCCTCGTCTACACCCGCTCGCGCAACGGCAAGCTCAAGCTGATCGGCGACTATCTGAAGCGAACGCCCGACCCGGATCGGGGCTATGCCCTGGCGGCGCTCACGGGCGAGCTCGACCTGCCGGGGGTGAAGCCGGCGGCGATCCGGGCGATCGTCGAGGAACGGGTCGATCCCACGCTCTTCTACATGAGCTGGGACTATGTCGGTGACATGGCCGAGACGGTCTCCCTGCTGTGGCCCAAGAGCGTCGACCAGCCCGCCGAGATCGACGACGGGTCGCTGCGCATCGCGAGCGTGGTCGAGCGGCTCCAGACGCTCGGGCGGGCGGAGGCGCCGGGCGCGCTCGCCCGAATGCTCGACCATCTCGACGCGAGCGGCCGCTACGCCCTGCTCAAGCTCGCCACGGGCGAGTTGCGCATCGGAGTCTCGGCCCGGTTGGCCAAGACCGCCCTTGCCCAGGCGTTCGGGCTGGAGGTCGATTCGGTCGAGGAGGTCTGGCACGGGATCGGGCCGCCCTATCTGCCGCTCTTCGAGTGGGCGGAAGGGCGGGGAGCGCAGCCGACGGCGGAGAACGTCCCGGTCTTCAGGCCGTTCATGCTGGCCCATCCGCTCGAGGATCTGCGCGTCTCGCTCGAGGATTATGCCGCCGAATGGAAGTGGGACGGGATCCGGGTCCAGATCGTGCGCGCCGGCGGCGAAACGAGGCTCTACAGCCGGGCCGGCGACGATATCAGCCGCAGCTTCCCCGAAATCGCCGACAGTTTCACCGCCGACGGGGCGGTCGACGGCGAATTGCTGGTCAAGGGCGAGTTCCAGGGCGCTGATGCCCATGGCGGCGCCGCGGCGAGCTTCAACGCGCTTCAGCAACGGCTGGGGCGAAAGCTCGTCTCGGCCCGGATGCTGAAAGACTATCCGGCGTTCGTTCGGCTCTACGACATCCTATTCGACGGAGCCGAGGATCTGCGGCCTCTGCCATGGGAGGCCCGGCGCTCGCGGCTGGCCGCCTTCGTTCCACGGCTCGATCCGGAGCGGTTCGACCTCTCCGCACTGATCGAGGCTCCGGATTTCGAGGCGCTGGAGGAGATCCGCGCCGGCGCCCGCGACGCCGCGATCGAAGGCGTCATGCTGAAGCGCCGCGACAGCGCCTATACGAGCGGCCGCCGGGTCGGCCTTTGGTACAAGTGGAAGCGCGACCCGCTGACCGCGGATTGCGTGCTGATGTACGCCCAGCGCGGCAGCGGCAAACGCTCCTCTTATTATTCCGACTTCACCTTCGGATGCTGGACTCCGGAAGGAGAGCTGCTCCCCGTGGGCAAGGCCTATTTCGGCTTCACGGACGAAGAGTTGCTGTGGCTGGACCGCTTCGTCCGAAATCACACGGTGCAGCGTTTCGGTCCGGTGCGCGAGGTCGAGAAGAGCCTCGTTCTCGAAGTGGCCTTCGATTCGATCCATGCCAGCAAGCGGCACAAATCGGGCCTTGCCATGCGCTTCCCGCGAATCTCGAGGATCCGCACCGACAAGCCCGCGGCGGAAGCGGACACGATCGAGGGGATGATCCGGCTGGCCACGTGATTCAGCGGATTAACCTTTGCCTCGCTCGCAATCCCCTTTTGAAACAAAGGATTTTCACGGGCTGACAGAAGCGTCGGAGGGGCGCACGGGGCAGGCTCGGTGGAGCGACGGTAAACCGCTTCCCCTTATTCGAAGGGATCAAGGCCATGGCGAACTTCATTCTCGAGACTAAGGAAGAGAGTTTCGCGCACGATCCGCAGCATCGCGGCTATTGCGTCGCCTATCGCGAAAACGAGGTGAATCACTGCCCCGGCTGCGGGCGTACCCATTGGTATGTCGGGCGGGTGTCGGCCGAATGCGGCTTCTGCGCGACCGCGCTTCCCCTCGTCGCCGCGACCAGCCGCGGCGCCGGTTCCCACAGCCGAGGCCATCGGGGGACGATTCTCAACGAAGCCGCCTAGCCTAAATTCCTCCCCTGGATTGCCGGGGGAGGGGGACCGCGCGAAGCGCGGTGGAGGGGTTCTTCGGAGTCAGAAAGGCCCCTCCGCCATGCTTCGCATGGTCCCCCTCCCCTGCAAATGCAGGGGAGGACTTTCACGTCAGAACGGAAGCCACCGGTTCTTCTGGCTGAAGCGCATATAGCCGGCATTGATTCCCAGGCGGGCGCCGACGCCGAGGCGGACGGGGATCAGCACCACGTCACCGCGCCTCAGGTAGCTCGCGGTGAAGCCGCCGACGACATAGGCCTTGCCTTCCCCGGCCGGAAAGCGGCGGAACAGACGTTCGGTGTCGTGGAGGTTGTAGACGAGGACGAACACCTTGTCGGCATTGGCCCCGAAATCGAAGCCCACCGACGGTCCCGTCCAATGGACCTTGCGGTCGCCCTCCACCTGATGGTGGAGCATTCCGGAGCCGTAGCGTACCCCGGCGATGAAGGCGCCGCCGGCCTCGCGGCCCGTGATGTAGCCCGTGGGATCGCCCCGCTCGCGCAGCACATCCTCGATGAGGTCCGCGAGCCCCTCGGCGCCCTTGCCGAACACGCCTTCCGCCGCGCCCAGCACCTTCTTCATCCCGATCGTCTCGCCCCGGGCCGCCTGGCTGGCACGCTGGCTCGCCGTACCGGCCGGAGCGGGGGCCGATTCCTGGGTCGGGCTGTTCCCGAATGCCGCTTCGTCCCGGGGCGCGGAGCCCTGAGAGCCCGCGTCCACCGGCTGATATTCGGATTCCTCGGCCTCCCAGTCCGGCTCCGGCTGGGTGCTGCCCGGCGCCGGACCGGCGGCCGTGTTGGGATCGACGGTCGCGATTTGCGCCGGTGCCGCAGCGGCGGCGAGAGCCAGCGCGGCTGCGGCCGCGAGCCTCACGAAAACGGGCCTCAGCATGTCCTAAACTCCCCCTTGCGCTCCGCAGGAAGTAAATGCTTCCAAGGCTTTCCCCGCAATGAACGGGCGACGAGACGAGTCGCAGGCGCGCCGGAATGGTTGGGGAAGCGGGTTGTCGGCGCCCCGGAACTGCCGGGGCAGTAGGACTCCGGGGGGACGCCAGCGGCTTTCACCGGGGTGGAGGTCAGGGCTGGATTGGAAGAAGCAGAGGATCTTCAGCACGGCGAAAAACGCGTCTTGGGTATCGCGGTCCAGGGCCTGGATGGTCGCTGGCGAACGCCGCGAGGATCGCCTCGCGGACCGCTGAGCCTTGGCCACACGACCGGCGCGGCGACGAATCGCTTCGGGCGGGAACGCCGCTGTCCGACCGGCGGCAACGGGCCGTTCGTGGCGGAGACGGAGGGATTCGAACCCTCGGTAGGAGTAATCCCCCTACGGCGGTTTAGCAAACCGCTGGTTTCAGCCACTCACCCACGTCTCCGGGCGCCGAAGCGACGAGCCTATATAGGCGGGAATCCATTCGTTCAAC
>DASVTA010000467.1:0-6781 GCA_036387815.1 Allosphingosinicella sp. | reverse complement strand
GCGCCGGTGATGGTGATGCAGTTCCTGGTCGCCGCGGTCGCTGCGCCGATCCTCGCGGGCGCCGCGTTCGCGTTCCACGCGGCCGGGGGAGCGGTCGGGTGGCCCTCCGCTCCCGTCGTCCTGAAATGCCTCGCGGTCGCGGGCTTCGCGACCGCGGGTCACGCCCTCATCTTCGCCGCCGTGGAGCGGGCCAGCGCCTCGACGGTCGCTCCGATGACCTATGTCCAGCTGCTCGTCGCAGCGTTCCTCGGCTGGCTCTGGTTCGGCGATCCGCCGGACGTCGCGACGCTGTGCGGAGCGGCGCTGATCATCGGCGGCGGCCTGATCCTCTGGCGTGCCCAGAAGACGCCGGCCGAAGCGGCGGCGGCGGAGCCCGGCGGCTAGAAGGGCAGGGAGAGGGTGGCCCGCGCCCCATGGTCCTCGCTTCGGCCCGCGATCTGGCCGGAATAGACGAGCCGGAACCTGGCCGCTCCGCCGAGCGAGACCTCCACCCCCGCCTCCGCGACGATAGAGTCCTCCGCGATCGGCGCCGCTGTCACGGTGAAGGGTGATCCGGCGCCGAATGAGAGCCGGCTCGCGCTCGGATCGAGGCCATGCGCGTGGCGCCAGCCGGCGGTGCCGGTCAGCGACAGCGGCCCAAGAGCGGCCGAGGCGCGCAGGCCAACGGTGGTGAAGGTGGCGCTTTGCGTCTCCCGGGCGCCGGTCAAAGCCGCCGCGCCGCCGCTCTCCGTGAAGCCGTCGGTGCGAACGCGAACGTAAGCCGCCTCGGCGAACGGCTCGAGCGTCGCACCGCCGATCGGCAGGCTGTAGGCGATTTCGGCGAAGGCCTGGGTCGTACGGCCGTCATATCGGGCGGTGGGCGAATCGCTGAAGCCGGTGAAGGCGATCGTCCGGCCGGTGTCGATCCGGTGCCAGGAAACGGCGCCGCCGCCGGCTACTCGAAGCCCGCCGAAGCGGCCTGTGACGTGCGCCGCGGCGTGCCAGCTTGCCACGTCGGCGGTGGAGGCCCGGGCGTTTATCTCGAAGTCGGCCCGGCTGCGCCCGCCGGCGAGGCCGGCCGACCAGCCGGCGCCGAGCGGCAGGTCCACCCCCGCGAAGAAGCCGCTGGACTCGCGGTCGATCGCCCCCGAGTTGGAATTGCGCTCGATCTCGCCCCATGAGCCGTAGCCCGACGCCCACAGGCCGCGGCCCTTCCGCCGAGACGAGAGCAGCGAATCGCGGACGAAGCGGCTGTCGTCGAACAATGCGCCGCGCGCGCCGGCGTGGATCTCGCCTGAAATCTGGTCGAAGGCGGCCCGGGCGCTCGCGGCGGAGAGCTGGACGAGCGGGTTGAACAGCGCGTTGCCGCATTTCAGAGCCTCCGCCGCGGCCGCCGATTGGCGTTGGTTGTCCGTCTCTCCGCGCTCGGCGAAGGTCGCGGCGTTGCGCGTCAGGGTCAGGAAGACGTTGTTCGGATCGTAGCTGAGCGAGGGGGTGAGAAAGGCGAAGTTCGAGGTGACTGCGGAGAAGGTGCCGGTCACTCCGCCGGCCGCGGTGAGGATCGCCGACTGGATCGGGGCTCCGCAGCGATTGTCCTCGCTGCCCAGGAAGATCGACTGGACGGTTCCGCCCTGCAGGGTTGCGGTTCCTCCAACGGTGATCCGGTCGCTGGTGCCGGCGGGGTCGACTTCCACCTGGAACGTCGACCCGGAGGAGAAGGTCGCGTTTCCCGTGGTGCTGAACGTACCGATCCCGCCGCTTCCGGGGGCGGCGGTGCCGGCGACGACGGCGCCGCCGACCCGGCCGGTGCCGGCAAGGGTTGCGCCTGTGTTGACCTGAGTCGCGCTCACGGTCGAACCTGTGACGAGGAGCGTGCCCTGCTCGACGATTGTCGAGCCGCTGTAGGTCGAGGCTCCGCTCAGCGTGAGAGTGCCCGTGCCCTGCTTGCGCACAGTGCCGGTGCCCGAGACGATCCCGCCAAAGGTCACCGCGTCGGAGCGATTGAAGGCCAGGGTTGCGTTGTCGACGACGTTGCCCGTGATCGAGCCGCTTGTGCCGCCGTTTCCGATCTGCAGGGTTCCCGAATCGATCGCGGTGCCGCCGGCATAGGTGTTGGCGCCGGTGAGGATCAGGGTGCCGGAGCCTGCCTTTCGCAGAGATCCGGTGCCCGAGACGACCCCGGAATAGGTCACAGAGTCGGAGCGGTTGAAGACCAGCGTTGCATTGTCGACGACGTTGCCGGTGATCGAGCCCGTGGTGCCGCCGTCGCCGACCTGCAGCGTCCCTGCCTCGATCGTCGTGCCGCCGGTATAGGTGTTCGCTCCGGTCAGGGTCAGCGTGCCGGCGCCGGCCTTGCGAAGCGAACCGCTGCCCGAGACCACCCCGCCGTAGGCGACGGGATCGGAGCGGTTGAAGATCAAGGTCCCGCGGTTGACCGCGTTTCCGGCGATCGTGCCGGCGGTGCCGCCGTTGCCGACCCGAAGCGTGCCGCTGAAGTCCGCCGCGGTCTGCGGCGAACTGAGGGTGCCGAGCACGAGGATCTCGGTCGGCCCGCTGCCGCCGAACCGATTCTCGAGGAAGCCGAATTGAGTGCCGCTGACCGTCGCGCCCTGCTGGATGACGAGGTCGATCCGGCCGTTCTCGGGCCTGGCGTTGATCCCGTGCACGCCCCCGGAGATGCTGCCGGCGATGTCGAGGGCGATATTGCCGCCGAGGAAGGCATTGGCCTCGATGCCCGAGCTGTTCGCGATCGACGCGGTCGGAACGACGGTGATGCTGCTTCCAGCCGCCGTCGAGATGCTGAGCGGACTTCCGGCCTCGCTTCCGTCGACCAGGATTCCCCACTGAGTGACGACCATCGAACCGGTGCCGGTGAGGCGGACGTCGGTGGCGCCGAGGCCCTCGAAATATCTGAAGACGACGATCCCGGTCTGCATCGGCGCGGCGATCGAGCCGATGCGCGCGTCGGTCGAGACGTTGACCGTCCCGCTTTGCAGCGCGTTGACGGTGTCCGCGTTGACGAGGATGCCGCCGCCGGGGACTCCGTTGGCGGTGGAGATGACGGAGTTTCCGGTCATCGTCAGATTGACGTTGGAATCCTGGGCGCTGATGGCGATGCCGACCCCGACATTGTCCTCGGGTCGCACCGTGAAACTGCCCCCGTGGAAAAAGGCATTCAGGTTTCGAAGCGGTGCCGCCGGATCGGTGCCGTTGGGCACGACCGCCTGAGTGAGCGATACGGCGCTCCGTCCGGTGAAGCTGCCGGTGACGGGAGTCGCGGAGGAGCCGACGAAGATGTTCCCGAGGTTCCGGGTGAAGAGCGCCAGCGCCGTGGCGTCGTTGGTCGTGCTGACGCTGCCGTTGCCGTTGTAGGTGACGTCGCCGCCGTTGCTCCTCACCTCGAGCGCGCGTTCGAGCAGGATGTCGAGATCGTCGACCGCGGCTACGGTGCTCGTCACGTTGCCGTTGTTCGTGAAGGTGACCGACTGCGTTCCGGTCGCGGTGACGTGCAGCCCCCAGCCGTCGATGGTCACTCCAGGGTTCACGATGCCGACGATGCTGTTGCCGAAGTTCTGGGAACGCGCACTGGTCGACGGATTGTTCTGATTCGAGTTCGTCGACGCCGTCGTGGTCGTATTGGTCGGGCAGGCCAGAGTCGTTGGTCCGTCCGGCGGAGTCACCGTCGAGCAGGCCGCCTGCGCAGATCCGCTCCACGCCGTCGCCCCCACTGCCGCCGTCGCGAACAACACGCTCCTGATCGCCGCTTTCATTCCGCGCCCTCCGAGTTCGTCGATCTGCCACCTGATGCGCGCGGCCGGCGCAGCCGCCGGTCGCTCCGCGATATCGAACGGCCATAGCTTAGGGTGGAGGGGGCTCGTGGCTGAACTAGCGGAATCGAGAGTTGACGGACGGTGCGTTTCCTGTCGCGACTTGATGCGGAGCGGGATTCGTGGGAGCTTTTCTGTGCCTGTTCTGGAGTCAGCCCGATGCTGTCCCGTTTGATGACTCACGCCGAGGAAATTCTTCGGGCCTCGACCCCGCAGGAAGCGAGCGCCCGGTACTTCGCCACCGTCGAACCGCTCGGCGCGTCCTACCTGCAGACCAGGGTCTACCGGCGTCCGGCCGCGTCTCTGACCTCGGCCACGCACTTCGCGGCCGGCGGGGTGGTTACCCGGATCGCTCCCCAGAAATGGCCCGGGAGCGCCGCGTTCAACTACATTTGTTTCGACTGCAATCCGTTGCTGGCCGCCATCCGGGAGGGCAGGACCCGCTACCGCTTCAGCGACTTCGCGCCACCGAACGAGCGCCGCTACCGCGCTTATTGGGAAGCCCTGTCCGAGGCGCGTATCGCCGAAGCCTTGTGCGCGACGTCCTACGGCGACGGCGGCAAGATCGCATCCCTGCACCTCGGCTTCCCGACGCCCGATATCGGGCCCGAAGAGGGGCTGGCGGTGCAGGTGGCGGGGCTGGTCCTCACCGAGCGCCTGATGGCCCTCGCCGAGCCGCCGGAGGAAAGGCCCGTCCGCCTCACGGACCGCGAGCGCGACAGCCTCGCCCTCGTCGCCGACGGAAAGACCGACTGGGAGATTTCGGTGATCCTCGGCGTGTCCGAAGCGACCGCCCGCTTCCATGTCGACAATGCCCGCCGCAAGCTAGGCGCCGTCAACCGCGCCCAGGCCGTGGCGCGGCTGATCAACCGAAGGCTGATCTGATCGCCGCCCCCGCCGCGTCCGAGGGAGCGCGAAGCGAAAGTGAAGGGGAGAATGTGGAAGGCCGCCGCGGCCACCGCGGCCGCCGCGCCTTCAGGACCGCTCCCGGGCGCTCAACTCCCGCTAAGGAAGCTCATTTCCAGCTGAACGCCGGCAGGGTCCGCCGAGGGGCCGCTGAGGGCTCGGACGCGGAGCGTGAGAACGGCTTCCGGCGCTCCGGGCCTTGCCACCTTCTTGACCAGGACGTGCTGGGCGAGGGGCATGGCTGCAGTGGCGGCGGTCGATCCCATGCTTTGCCATCCACTCTTGCGCAGCGCCTGCGTCAGCCGCGAGGCCACGGCCTGCAAGTCGCCGGCGGCGCCGGTCACCATCACGTCGCAGGACGGCAGCTTGTCGTAGACCACCGCCCAGACATCCGCGCCGGAAGTGAAGAAGTGCAGGTAGAACGGGGCCGACGGAGCGAGGCGGCCTGTCGGCTGGGTCTCGGCGAAGCGCTTGACGAGATCGGGGACGCCCATGGCAGGCGGATTGCCGTCGTGGATGCTGACCCGGCCGCCCAGCGGCGGCGGGAAGCCCGTGCCCGGCGCGCGCGAGGCCGCTCGCTCGCAGAAGTTCGAAGCGTTCGCCAGGGTCGAATCCAATCCGCTCTTCGGAGCGGCTGCGACCGCCGAGGGGATGCAGATCAGCAACGCGGCCAGGGGCGCGCAAAACAGTCGAGAGGTCATGATGGCTCCAACGGCATCGTGAGCGATGCCGGCCGATAAGCCATTGCCGGCAAAACAGCAATTGGTTCAGGCGGGGACGTCGGCCCGCTCGGCAAGCACGGTCAGCCCGCGCTCGTTCACCTCGGCGAAGCCGCCTTCCACCGGGATCCGCTCAGGCTCCACGTTCATCCCGCCGCGATAGATGGCGATGTCGCCGTTGCGAAGAGTCGACATGAAGGGCGCGTGGCCCGCAAGGACGCCGAAATCGCCTTCGGTGCCGGGAACGACGACCATCGTCACCTCCTCGGAGCGGACGAGGCGTTCAGGCGTGACGAGCTCGAAATGAAGGTCTGCCATCTTATTTGTCCATTGCGAAAAGCTGGGCGACGACGACCCCGTCGGGATCGCCCTTCTGGATGTGCTGGAGGTAGAGAAACTGCGTCTCGACCGGAGCGCGGAAAGTCTCGATCGTTGCTCCGGCAAGCATCGGGACGCTTGGGCCGGGGTTCGCAACCGCTTTGAAGTCGAGCCCGGTGAAGGCCATGTTGGTCCGCAGCCTGGCCAGCACGGCGGACCGGGTAGAGTTGGGCGCGCTGACGATGACGGTGCAGGCCTTGCCGGAGGCGCCTCCGAACTGGATCTGCCCGTCCGGCAGCTTGGCTTCCACGAGGCTCATTTCCCCCACCCGCGGATGGGGCTGCCTGGTCACCTTTTTGCCGAACCCTCGCTGGGCGAGTTCCGGGCCGGTCAGCGGGAATTGCCCCGCCAGGAACAGCGGGCAGAAGCCGTAAGCGAGATCGGCGGCGATCTCGTCGATCGGCTGCTCGCGAAGCGGGGTGACGCTCCCCGGCTGTTGCGCCGCCGCGGGCGCGGCAACCGCCGCCGCGGCGAGGAGGGCAAGGCAGCGCATCCGCCTCATTCCCCTTTCGTGTCCATCATCACCGCCGTGGTCGTCGGATAGGGGCCGATGCCGTCTCCGGCCGCGCCGGCGATGAAGACCACGGACCGGCGGGGGCTCGCCCGGAACGAATAGATGTCGGTTCCGTCACCCAGCCGGGCGGGCTTGCCGTTGCCCGCGAAACCGGACGTCTGCGCCTTCTTCCGCATCGCCTTGAACAGGCGCTTGTTGTCGGCCCCGCCAAACCACACGCTGCACGCGCCGCTGTCGGCCTGTTTGTGGCCCGAAAGCACGATCGTTTCCGCGCCGGCGCCGCGAGTGGCGCGCGGGATGGCGCCGCTCGGCGTCTCGCGGGGGGCCGTCGCCTTATAGCCGATCGAGGCAAGCGCCGCCTGATCGTCGACGGCGAAGCTTCCGTTGAGGACCTTCGGGCAGATATCGAAGATCGCCCGTTCCACCTCGGCCTGATGACCCGGCGCCGGCGCGGGGGC
>DASVTA010000466.1:0-1798 GCA_036387815.1 Allosphingosinicella sp. | reverse complement strand
GAAGATATCACGCTCATCGCGCCCCATGCCGCGCTCGACCTGAGCGCCGAGGACCAGGCCCGGCTGAAGGAATATGGGATCCAGACGCTGGACGGCCCCTGTTCCGCGGTCGCCGCTCAGGAGGACTGCATCGTCGTCGACACCGCCGACGGCTACCACGTCTTCGACAGCGTCTATCCGGCGCTCGGCTCCGACATGCACAACGAGCTTGCCGCCCAGGTCGGAGCGAAGCTCAAGGACGGCAACATCGTCGTCGACAGCCACCAGCGGACCAGCGTCCCGGGGCTCTATGCCGCCGGCGACATCGTGCTTGGGCTCGACCAGATCAGCCACGCCATGGGCGAAGGCGGCGTCGCGGCGGTCACCATCCGCAACGACCTCGCCAAGGAGCGGCAGATCCGGCGCGAGAAGCTGAGCGGATCGGTCCGGGCGAAGAGTTCGGCCTAGCTTTACGCTTGATCGTCATCCCGGCCTGCGCCGGGTTGCCTAAGCGAGGAACTCCGGATCGGCGACGATCCGGCCTTCCTCCAGATCGGCGATCCCGGCGCGGAACGGGACCATCGAGCGCCGCCCGTCCGGCTTCTCGATCTCCAATATGTCCCCGGCGCCGAAATCCTCGACGGCGACGACGCGGCCGAGCGGCTCGCCCGCCTTGCTCTCGCAGGGAAGGCCGATCAGGTCGGCATGATAATATTCGCCCTCCTCGAGCGGCGGGAGGGCAGAGCGGGGAACCGTGAGCAGGCAGCCGCGAAGCGCCTCGGCGGCGGTGCGGTCCGCGATCTCCGCGAAGCGCGCGATAGGCGTGGGATCGCCCTTGACGGAGGCGAGGGTGAGGAGCCGGTCCCCTACCCTCACCGCCTTGTGGCGCTTGAGGCTGTCCGCGCTCCGGGCGAACAGCTTCAGGCGCACCTCGCCGCCGATGCCGTGGGCGCCGGCAATGGCGGCGAGGGCGACCTGATCTTCCGGCAAGGCTATTCGGCCTTTTCGGCGCCCTCGGCCGGAGCGGCCTCGTCCGAACCCTCGGCGGGCTCGCTGGTCGAGACGCCTTCGTTGGGCGCCTCATCGGCGGGCGTGGCCTCGCCGCCGGCAGCCGGAGCTTCCTCCGCGGCGGGCGCTTCCTCGGCGGCGGGAGCCTCCTCGGCGGCGGGAGCCTCCTCGGCGGCGGGAGCTTCCTCAGCCGCGGGAGCTTCCTCCGCCGCGGGAGCCTCCTCGACGGCGGGAGCCTCCTCGGCGGCGGGAGCCTCCTCAGCCGCGGGAGCCTCCTCGACGGCGGGAGCCTCCTCGGCGGCGGGGGTCTCTTCCTGCGCCGCGGCGGCGGCTTCGGCCTCGCGGGTGGCGCGCTCCTCGGCGCGCTCCTTGGCCTTGTCGCCCGGGACGCCCTTGTTCGGATTGCTGCGCGCGGCGCGCTCGCGGACGCCGGCGGCGTCGAGGAAGCGGGCGACCCGGTCGCTCGGCTGGGCGCCGACCGAGAGCCAGTGGCGGGCGCGGTCGGCGTCGAGCTTCACGCGCTCAGGGCTGTCCTTGGGCAGGAGCGGATGAGAGCTTCCGATCCGCTCGATGAACTTGCCGTCGCGCGAGGTGCGGGCGTCGGCGACCACGATCTTGTAATAAGGGCGCTTCTTCGCGCCGCCCCGGGAAAGCCGGATTGAAACTGCCATTTTACGTTCCTTCTCTGATACCTGGAATTATTTCTTCATAAACTTTTCAAAGCCGGGCGGGAGGTTCATCGGCGCTCCGCTCTGGCCAGGCAGGCCGGGCATTCCGCCGCCGCCGCCGGGAAGGCCGGGCATCCCGCCCA
>DASVTA010000465.1:0-17358 GCA_036387815.1 Allosphingosinicella sp. | reverse complement strand
CGTGAGCGTCAGAAATCCACCTTGTCGTAATGCGGCGGCGGCGAGATCACCTCCATCCGCTCGGCGAGCAGGGGCCGGAAGCTCGGCCGCGACTTCATGACGCCGTACCAGTCCGCCGTCTGCTTGTGCCCCCGCCAGTCGATCCCGCCGAGATAGTCGGCGACCGAAAGGTGGGCGGCGGCGGTGAGATCGGCCAGGCTCAGGACCGGTCCCGCGAGCCAGCGGCGGTGGTCGAGCAGATAGTCGATATAGTCGATATGGTTGTTGGCCGTCTTCATCGCCTCGCGCAGGATCCGCGTATCGGGCGCGTCGCGGCTGACGAGCCGCTTGGTCATCCGCTCCTCGATGAGCGGCGCCACGACCTCGCGGTAGAGGCCTTCGTCGAACCAGGAGACGAGCCGCCGCACCTCGGCCCGGTTCGGAGCGGTCCCCGGGATCATCGGCGAGCGGTCGACCGTTTCCTCGAAATATTCGCAGATCGCCTTGGAATCGATGAGCACGATCCCGCGCGCCTCCTCGACCAGGACCGGGGTCTGCCCGGCGGGATTGAGGTCGGTGAACTCGTCGCGCTTCAGCCAGGGCGATTCGCGCACAAGCTCATGCGCCACGCCTTTTTCGGCCAGCATCAGCCGGACCTTGCGCGAAAAGGGACAAAGCGGGAATTGGTAGAGCTGCCACATTGACGGCGTCTCTAGCGCCCGCCGAGAGGCCACGTCCACAGCCAACCGCCGTCATCCCGGCGAAAGCCGGGACCTCGGGGAGACCCGCAGAGCCTTCTTGACCTGAGGTCCCGGCTTTCGCCGGGATGACGTTTTATCTCGGATCGTCTTCCGGCTCGTAACGATCGTCATAGTGATCGTCGTAACGCTCGTCCTCGCCCGGATCGCGGCGGTCCTCGTCGCGATAGTCCCGCTCGTAAGGCCGGGCCGCCCGGCCGCGGGCGATCGCGTCCTGCATCCGGCGGGTGGCGTCCTCCAGGCTCCGGCGCAGGATGGGCGTCATCACCGCCATCTGCTCGACGGCGGCGCCGAGCCCGACCGTGACCGCTCCGATCTCGCCCCGGATCCGCTCGCGCGCATAGGGATCGCGGCGGCCGGCGAGGTCGCCCAGGGTCTCCGGCCCGCGCCGGTAGCGGCGGTGATGGGGATCGAGCGCGTCGACGACCGGGCCGATGTCGACGTCCATCAGGGCCTCGGTGGCGCGCCCGAGCGCGTCGCCCATCCGTTCGACCTCCTGCGGCGGCGGAAGCCGGCGGACGATATCCTCGCCCCGCGGGTCGTGACCGGGCTGGGCAAAGGCGGGCGAGGCCGCGGCGAGCGCCGTCACGGCGATGATGAGCTTACGCAATTGAGGCCTCCTCGAACATGGGCGCACCGGCAGAAACGCGCGGCGGCGCGACTCGGTTGCGGTTCATGCCCGAACGAGGCTGAGCCTAGTCTGAACGCTCAACCCGTCATCCCGGCGAAAGCCGGGACCCCAGGACAAGAAGTCTCGGCGGGCCTCCCCGAGGTCCCGGCTTCCGCCGGGATGACGGGTGCTACCGCGCCAGCAGCCAAGCCAGAGCCGCCGTCCCGACGACGATGCGGTACCAGGCGAAGGGCGCGAAGCCGTAGCGGGCGACGATCCCGATGAAGGCCTTGATGACGACGATGGCGACGACGAAGGAGACGAGGAAGCCGACCGCGATGTCGCCCAGATCGCCCGCGCTGAGCTCGGCGCCCGACTTGAGCATGGCGTAAGCCGAAGCCCCGATCATCGTCGGCACCGCGACGAAGAAGCTGAACTCGGCCGCGGTCTTGCGCTCGACCCCAAGCGCAAGCGCCCCCATGATCGTCGCGCCCGAGCGGCTCACGCCCGGGATCATCGAAAGGCACTGGATGAGGCCGATGCCGAGCGCCGTCTTCCAGCCCATCTCCTCGACGCTCCGGGTCGTGACCCTCTTCGCCATCCGCTCGATGAGGAGGATCGCGATCCCGCCCACCACCAGCGCGACCGCGACGATCTCCGGAGTCTCGAGCATCCGCTGGATCCCCTCATAGGCGACCGCCCCGATCGCCATCGAGGGGAGGAAGCCGAGAAGCACGTTGCGGGTGAAGGCGACCGGCCCCGCCGACCAGCGGAACAGCCCGACGAGGACGTCCCGGAAGCGCCGCCAGTAAAGGACGATGACGGCGAGGATCGCGCCGAGCTGGATGACGATCTCGAACGTCCCCTCCGCCTCGCTCTCGAAGCCGAGAAGCTCCGCGGCGAGGACGAGGTGCCCGGTCGAGGAGACCGGGATGAATTCGGTCACGCCTTCGACGATCCCGAGCAGGATGATGGTGAGCAGCGCGGGGTCCATCAGATCGTCATGCCGGCGAAAGCCGGGACCTCAGATCGAAAAGTCACGGCGGGTCCTTCTATCGTCATCCCGGCGAAAGCCGGGACCTCAGGTCGAAAAGTCACGGCGGGTCTCG
Organism: Allosphingosinicella sp.; assembly: GCA_036387815.1. GTDB lineage: Bacteria > Pseudomonadota > Alphaproteobacteria > Sphingomonadales > Sphingomonadaceae > Allosphingosinicella. Next base: position 14,902 of record DASVTA010000465.1, on the reverse strand, counting down.
CCGAGATCCCGGCCTTCGCCGGGATGACGCTCGGCGCCGGGATGACGCCCACGCGTCAGTAAGGCGATTTCGCGGCGAAGCGGCCGTGCCGGCGGTAGCTGGTCAGCCAGCCCTCCGACACCGCCGAGAGCGGAGTCTTGTTCAGCCCGAACGCCTCCAGCCCCTCGGCGTCCTCCGACATGACATTGTCGCTCCGAAGCATCAGCCACTGGTCCCAGGTGATCGGCGCTCCGGGCAGCCAGCCGGTCGTCCGGGCGATCAGCCGGCCGACGGAATCGGGAATGTCGATGAGCGGGCGCCCCCGCCCGACCGTCTCGCAGACCCATTGCATCAGCTCGCGCATCGTCAGCACCTGGGGCCCGCCGAGCTCGTAGGTCTTGCCGCCGTGCCGCGGGTCGAGCGCCGCGGCGGTCACCGCCCGCCCGACGTCGGCGGCATAGACCGGCTGGAACTTCGTCCCGCCGCTGATCACCGGAAGCGCCGGAGCGAGCCGGGCGAGCCCGGCGAAACGGTTGACGAAATTGTCCTCGCGGCCGAACAGGATCGAGGGCCGAAGGAGGGTCGCGGCCGGAAAGGCGGCCCTGACCGCCTGCTCCCCTTCGCTTTTGCTCCGGCCATAGGCCGATTCGCTCTGCGGATCGGCGCCGATCGCCGAGACGTGGACCAGCGCCCGCGCTCCGGCCCCGGCCGCCGCCTCGGCGACGTTTTGCGCTCCGGCGACGTGGATCCCGTGGAAATCGCCCTTCAGGACGCCGACCATGTTGACGACCGAGTCGCTCCCCCTGACCGCTTCGCGCACCGCGGCCGGGTCGCGGATATCGACCGCGACGAACTGCACCTGGCCGAGCGAGGCGAGCGGCTTGAGGAAGAAGGCGCGCCGCGGATCCCGCTGCGCGATCCGCACCCGGGCGCCGGTCCGGAACAGGGCCTGGGCGGTGTAGCGGCCGAGGAAGCCGCCGCCGCCGAACACAGTCACCACGCGGTTTCTCGCGTCCATCCGAATCCTCAATGGGGACAGTCACTAGTGACTGTCCCGTTCCTTGCGCCTGAATCTGCCGCGCCCCCATGCCCTTAAGGCCCCGCGTTGACAAGCGCGGGCACGCCCCCTAGTTCGCGCCCCCTACCTAGTTGTTCTCGTGTCTGGGCCCAGGTGGCGGAATTGGTAGACGCACCAGCTTCAGGTGCTGGCGTTCGCAAGGACGTGGAGGTTCGAGTCCTCTCCTGGGCACCATCCGTCATCCCGGCGAAAGCCGGGACCTCGGGCCGGAAAGTCTCGGCGGGTCTCCCCGAGGTCCCGGCCTCCGCCGGGATGACGGCCAAGCCCCGCCCATCCGAAACCGGTGTGCCGCCGCCAAGAGACCATCTACAATCGAAAGTTGGTTGGTTAAATCCGGTTAACCTCCTCTGATCACAGGGAAATCCCGAGGTTAGAAAAAACCGTTCTCCTATTTGTTCTTTTTATGTTCTATAATAGGGATGGACAATCCCGATTCGCGCCCAGCGCATTCGTCCGAGCCGGCGTCCGATGATTCCGCCTCGCCCTTCAACTCCCCAACCCGCGACGCGGGCGATCGCCTCGCCTTCGATCCGGTGCCGCTTCGCTACCGGACCGGCGGCCTGACGCCGGCCAGGCAGCGCGAATATGTCGAGGCGCTGGCCGATTGCGGAGTGGTCCGCGAGGCGGCGGCCCGGGTCGGAGTCAGCGAGCAGGCGATCAACCGGGTCCGCCGCCGCTCCGACGCCCGCTCCTTCGACAACGCCTGCGAGGCCGCCCAGATGTTCGGCGCCCGCCGGCTCCGCTCGGTCGCCTTCGAACGCGCCGTCGAAGGGACGGTGAAGGGCCGTTATTATCGGGGCGAGCGGGTCGGCGAGGAGCGAGTCTACGACAACCGCCTGCTCATCTATCTCCTCGGCAAGGCCGAGCACCTGTTCCAGGCGCCCCGGGAGGCGCGGGACGCCTGCGACGACTGGGACGCTCACATGGACGCTCTCGAATCGGGCGCGCCGCCGCCCCCGCCCTCGAAAGCGGCGGCCGACGAAGCCGCGCTCGAGGACAGCTTCAGCGCGGAGCTGGTGTGGCAGGAGGAGGACGGGACCCTGAGGACATGCTTCCCGCCGCCGGAGGGGTTCGACGGCGAGGAGGAAGGCGAGTGGAACGGCGTCGACCATTATTCCCGCACCCTGAGCCCCGCGGAGCTGACGGCCGTCCGGTCGCGGGACGGCGACCTCAGGGCCCGCGAAGAGGCCCAGCGCGACCGCTTCTTCGGCTTCGCCGGCGGCCGCAATTCCTTGCCCGTGGAAGCCGAAACAACCGAAACTTCCGAACCCTCCGGCACGCCCGACCCGTCGTTCGGGCGAAGGCCGGAGCCGGAGACGACCGAAGGTCAATCCATGAACACGGAAGTGCGAGAATCCGACCGGCCGTGTTCATGGATCCCGGATCAGGTCCGGGAAGACGGTGACCCGCCCCCCCTCCGTCATCCCGGCGAAAGCCGGGACCTCGGGCCGGAAAGTCTCGGCGGGTCTCCCCGAGATCCCGGCTTTCGCCGGGACGACGAACCGCCCACATCCAAACCGCGCCCGTCCGGCATCCTTGGAGAGGAACCACCGGGAGCATTCGCGTGAAACACCTGTCCCGCCTTCAGGGCCCGCTTCGCCTGTTCGAGGACGACAAGGACCGGCTCGTCCTCCTCTTCCTCGCCAAGCACGCACTGTCGGGCGGAGTGCCGCATCCCGAGGACGGCACCCACGCCGTCTATCATCACGAGATGCTGGAGACCCTGAAGACCGCCGGCTTCTGGGTCACCGCCGCGAACAGCTACGAAGCCCTGTGGGAGCGGCCCGCCGCCGATTTCGTCGTGCCGCTGCTCAACCGCGGCGGCTTCCTCAATTCGGAGATGCTCGCCCCGCTCCTCCTCACCCGCCACGGCCTCCCCTTCCTGGGCGCCGCGCCGATGCTTCGCGGCCTTTCCGACGACAAGCATCTGATGAAGACCGCCGCCCGCCTTCGCGGCGTCGCGGTGACCGACTGGGCGATCCACCGCCGCGGCCAGGGGCCGGTCGAGCCGCCGTCCTTCCGCTGGGAGCGGCTGGTGGTGAAGCCCAACGCCAGCTCGGCCTCCTGGGGGGTGAGGATCCTCGACTCCTGGGCCGAGGCGCAGGCCCATGCCGAGCATATCCTCGCTTCGGGCCACGACGTCATCCTGGAGCCTTACGCGCCGTTGATCGACATCGCCGTCCCCATCGTCGGCGCCGACGGTCCGTGGCTGCTTCCGCCGATGGGCTATTTCCCGGACTCGCCGGGGACCCTTCGAAGCTATGAGGAGAAGCGCGGGCTGGTCGAGGCCGGGGACGAGGATCCCTTGCGGATCGTCGACGACGCGGAGCTGGCCGGCCGGCTCAACGAGGCCGTCCGCGCCCTCCTCCCGGAGCTTTGGCCGTTCGATTACGGCCGCTTCGAGTTCCGCTACGATCCGGCCACCGGCGACATCCGCTTCATGGAGGTCAACCTCTCCTGCAACCTCTGGTCGAAGAAGACCATCTCCCGCTCCGCCCGCACCCTCGGCGTCAGCCACGCCCGCCTCGTCGAGACGATCCTCGCCCACAGCCTGCTCCGCCAGGGCGTGGTGAAGGACGTGGTGAGGCTCTACTGATGGACGCCCACTTCCAATTCCTCCCCGGCGAAGGCGCCGATTCAAACTCCTCCCCGAGCTTGCTCGGGGAGGGGGACCGCGGCGCGAAGCGTCGTGGTGGTGGGGAAATTCGGAGTCGGCATCGCCCCTCCACCAGGCTTCGCCTGGTCCCCCTCCCCGAGCAAGCTCGGGGAGGAATCAGGCGCCCTCGCCCGAAAATTCGCTATTCCCACGCGCCCGCCTCATCCAAAACGTCCCCCGCCGGCATCCTCATCATTGCCGGCGAGCAACGGGGAGAGACGGCAAGTGGATCAGGAACTGTTACTGGCGTTCATGGCGGCGGGCCTGTTCATCGTCGCCTTCCATTTCATGCGGCTTCGCCACGACAATCAGGACCAGAAGACGCTCCAGGAAGCGATCCGGGCGGATTCGCCGATCGCCGCCGAATTGTTCGAGCAGCTTCGCGACCGGCCGAGGCGGCGGAGCCAGACCACCGGGATCGTCCTCGTCGCCATCGCGATCGCGATCCTGGGCTCCGGGCTCATCCAGGGCGGCGAGCAGAACATCCGAAGCGCCGCCTCGGCCGCTTTGTTCCCGGCGCTGATCGGGATCGTCATCTACTGGCGCTCGCTCCTGAAAAGGCCGGGTGGCTGAGCTTTCCACCCAGGCGGACGAGACGCTCGCCCAGGCCGCCGCGCGCGGCGACGGCGCCGCGTTCGAGATCCTCGTGCGGCGCCACGAGCGGGTCGTGAGGGGCTTCCTCGCCCGCCTCGCCGGCTCCGACCGCGCCGACGATCTCGCCCAGGAGACCTTCCTCGCCGCCTGGACGAAGGCCTCCGCCTTCACCGGCGAGGGCCGCTACAAGGGCTGGCTGCTCCGCATCGGCTGGAGGACCTTCCTGATGGACGCGCGCGGCCGCGGCCGCCGCCTTCCCGCTTACTCCGGGACCGGCGAGGCGCCCGAGCAGGCCGCCCCCGGCGACGCCGAGCGCGACCTCATCGTCGAGGATGCGCTCTCCCGTCTCAAGGAAGCCGACCGGGCCGCGGTCGTCCTGTGCCTGGTGCTCGGCCATTCGCACCGCGAGGCCGCCGAGATACTGGACATGCCGCTCGGGACGCTCAAGACCCGAGTGGCGCGGGGCAGCGCGCGGCTGATCGAGCTGCTCGGAGACGATTTGGGAGACGGTGATGAACGCGACGCCTGAAAAGCTCGCCCGGCTCGCCCGCCGGCTCGCACTGCCCGAGCGCGCTCCCGACGAGGCCTTCGTCGCCCGGGTCCGGCTGGCGCGGAGCGCCGACGCTCTGGTGCGGGAAGCCGCCCGGAGCCGGCGGGAGCAATTGGTGGTCGAGATCGGCGGCGGCGGCGCCCTCCTCCTCGCAGTCCACCAATTCGCTTCGGTCGGCGAGCAGGCCGCCGCACTGCTCGCTCCCCTCGCCACCAGCCTCGGCGGCCTCGCCCTGTTCGGCCTCGCCGCGGCCTTCATGGTCTCGACCCTCGCGGGAGAAAGGGAGACGGCGGTCTAACGCACCCGTCACCCCGGCGAAAGCCGGGGCCTCAGGACGAGAAGTCTCGGCGGGTCTCCCCGAGATCCCGGCCTTCGCCGGGATGACCGGGAGTTGCGCCAACCGGCCCTGCCCCCCTACATCGCCTGAAACGTCAGGAGCCCCGCACCATGCCCGAAGCCTATATCGTCGCCGCCGCCCGAACCGCCGGCGGCCGCCGCGGCGGAGCCCTCAAGGACTGGCACCCGGCCGACATGGCCGCCGAGGTGCTGGACGCCCTGATCGCCCGCTCCGGCCTCGATCCCGCACGGGTCGAGGACGTGATCATGGGCTGCGTCGGCCAGGCGGGCGAGCAGGCCTTCCATGTCGGCCGAAACGCCGTCCTCGCCTCGTCCCTTCCCACCTCCGTCCCGGCCGTCACCATCGACCGCCAGTGCGGCTCATCGCAGCAGGCGGTCCAGTTCGCCGCCCAGGCGGTGATGAGCGGAACCCAGGACGTGGTCATCGCCGCCGGGGTCGAATCGATGAGCCGGGTGCCGATGGGCCTCCCCTTCACTTTGCCCATGCAGCACGGAATCGGCACGGGCCCCTTCTCGAAGCGCATCCAGGACCGCTTCGGAGTGCCCATGTTCAGCCAGTTCGTCGGCGCCGAGATGATCGCCGAGAAATACCAGTTCCGGAAGGAGGAGCTCGACGCCTTCGCCCTCGAAAGCCACCGCAAGGCGGCCCGGGCGACCGAGGCCGGCGCGTTCGACGAGGAGATCGTGCCGCTCGAGGTGATCGACGCCCAGGGCAAGGAGAGCCTCCACACGAAGGACGAGGGCATCCGCGCCGACTCGACTCTCGAAAGCATCGCCTCGGTGAAGCTGCTCAAGGAAGGCGGCAAGATCAGCGCCGCCAACGCCTCCCAGATCTGCGACGGCGCCAGCGGCGTCGTCGTCGTCTCGGAGCGGGCGCTGAAGGAGCACGCTCTCACGCCCCTCGCCCGGATCGTCAACCTGACGGTCACCGGCGGCGACCCCGTCATCATGCTCGAGGAGGTCATCCCGGCCACGCGCCGGGCGCTTCAGCGCAGCGGCATGAGCATCGCCGACATCGATCTCTACGAAGTCAACGAAGCCTTCGCCCCGGTGCCCATGGCCTGGCTGAGGGAGGTGGGGGCGGACCCTTCGAAGCTCAACGTCAACGGCGGCGCCATCGCGCTCGGCCACCCGCTGGGCGCGTCGGGCACCAAGCTCATGACCACCCTCGTCCACGCCCTCAAGGCGAACGGCAAGCGCTTCGGCCTCCAGACCATGTGCGAAGGCGGCGGCCTCGCCAACGTGACGATCGTGGAAGCGCTGTAGCCGGGACTCGACGCGCGAGATCCTCTCCCGTCCTTACGGGAGAGGAGGGGCCCAAGCCGAAGGCTTGGGAGGTGAGGGTCTGTACACAAGCCTGGGAAAAGACCCTCACCTCCCACCGCTTCGCGGCGGGCCCCTCCTCTCCCGCGAAACGCGGGAGAGGGAAAAGGGCCGCCTTCCGCCCCGCCGCAGCCTTGACTTTCCACCCCGTTTCCGCTTGAGGAGCCCGCGCAGGCGGGGCCGCACGGCTCCGCCTTCGCATTTGGGGTTTGCGCGGTCCCCCGGACCGACCGCGTGGCCGGGGATACCTCACACGGTTCCCGGACGAACGAAGGATGAAGACATGCGTCACCGCCACGCCGGCCGCAAGCTGCAGCGCACCTCGAGCCACCGCACGGCCCCGTTCCGCAACATGGCCGCCGCGCTCATCAAGCACGAGCAGATCACCACCACCCTCGCCAAGGCGAAGGAGCTTCGCCCCTATACGGAGAAGCTGATCACGCTCGCCAAGAAGGGCGGCCTCTCCAACCGCCGCCTCGCCCATTCGCGCCTCCTCGACGACAAGCAGCTGGTGAAGCTGTTCGACGTCCTCGCGCCGCGCTACGCCGCCCGCGACGGCGGCTACACCCGGGTCGTCAAGGCCGGCATCCGCGCCTCCGACGCCGCCTCGATGGCGATCATCGAGCTCGTCGACCGCGACGTCTCCGCCAAGGGCCAGGATTCCGGCCCCGTGATGAGCGACGAATATGAGGCGGAAGCCGCCTGAGCTTGGGGACAGTCACTTGTGACTGTCCCCCCGATTTCGGAACCTCCTCGAATCCCGTGGATTCATCTCCTGGCGTAACGAACGACAGGAGGCTCCCATGGCCGAACGCAAGCGCGAGCTCATCGATACCGGCAACGACAAGCGCTATGTGCGCCGCGACGCCGAAGGCAGGTTCAAGGACGTGGTCGACGTGGGCAAGAGCCTCGCCGCCGACCGCCGCCAGCACGCCAAGACCAAGGTCGAGTCCGGCCAGGGCGACAAGGGCGACCGCTAGACCCGCGCCGTCATCCCGGCGAAACCGGGACCTGGGCGAGACCGCCGCGACTTTCCGGCTGAGGTCCCGGCTTTCGCCGGGATGACGGTTGCACTTGCCAATCCGCACCCACGGCGGCAGTTTCCCTGCCGCAACGGCTGGGGAGGCGAGTCATGGCGACGACGAGTTTCACTCCGGGCCGGCTGCCCGGCTGGTATTGGGCGGCGGCGATCGCCGCCCTCGTCTGGAACGGCTTCGGCTGCTTCATGTATTTGAGCCAGGTCGGGATGGACCCGGCCGAGATGGCGAAGCTGCCGGCGGTTCAGCAGGAGGTTTGGAGGGCGATGCCGGCCTGGGCGGTGGGCGCCTATGCCCTCGCGGTATGGGTCGGACTGCTCGGCGCGGTCGGGCTCCTGCTGCGCCGCCGCTGGGCGAGCGCCGCCTTCGCCGTCTCGCTTGCGGCGGTGGTGGTCCAGTTCGGCTGGACGTTCCTGGGCACTCCGATCCTCGCCCGGATGGGCCCTTCGGCGGCGGCCTTTCCCGCCTTCATCTTCCTGGTCGTGGCCTTGCTGCTGTGGTTCTCGAAAGTCGCGGCGAAGCGGGGCTGGCTGCACTAAGGGCGCGGCATGGAAATAGGAATATTGCGCACAGGCGCGCCGCCCCCGGACCTCGCGCCTCGCTTCGGACCTTATGACGACATGTTCGCCCGGCTGCTGGGGCCGGGCTTCACCGTCCGCGGCTACGACGTGCAGGGCGGCGAGCGCCTGCCGCCCGCCGACGCTCACCCGGCCTTCCTGATCACCGGCTCGGCCGCGGCCGTCTACGAGCCGCTGCCCTGGATCGAGCCGCTCTTCGCCTTCCTTCGCGTGGCGAAAGGGCGCACGAGGCTCGTCGGCATCTGCTTCGGCCATCAGGCGATGGCGGAAGCGCTCGGCGGCCTGGTCGAGAAATCGGAGCGCGGCTGGGGAATCGGCCTCCAGGACTACGACCTTCGGGAGCGCGCGCACTGGATGGGCGAGTCGCCGCCCGAGCGGATCGCCATCCCCGTCTCCCACCAGGACCAGATCGTCATCCCGCCGCCGGGCGTGCGGGTGCTCGCCGGCAACGCCTTCACCCCCTTCGGAATGCTCGAATGGGAGGACGGCTCGGCTTTGTCGATGCAGTTCCACCCCGAGTTCGAGCCCGGCTACGCCGAGGCGCTGATCGAAAGCCGCCGTGCCCGCGTTCCCAACCCCGACGCGGCGATAGCCTCCCTCCAGCGCCCGAACGACCGCGCGATGGCGGCGGAGTGGATACGAGGGTTTTTGCGGGCCTGAGCCTCCTCTGCCTCCCCGCCGCGAAGCGGTGGGGAGGGGGACCATGCGCAGCATGGTGGAGGGGTAATTGGCTCAGACCGCGCGGTTCACGGGAGAGCCGTCGGAGTCCGGAGCCGTCTACCCCTCCACCACTTTCGGTGGTCCCCCTCCCATCTCAGATGGGGAGGCAAGGCTACACCGCGCCGCTGAACGTATCGCAGGCCGCCGGATCGCCGCTTTCCAGCCCGCGCCGCAGCCATTGCTGGCGCTGGGCGGCGCTGCCGTGGGTGAAGGCTTCCGGCACCACCCGACCCTGGCTCTGCCGCTGCAGCGTGTCGTCGCCGATCGCTTGGGCGGCGCGAAGCCCTTCCTCGACGTCGCCGGGCTCCATCACCGGCCGCCCCTGCTCGTCCTTGGCATTGGCGGCATAAACGCCGGCATAGCAATCCGCCTGGAGCTCGACCCGCACCTGAATAGCATTGCCCTCCCGGCTCGACGCTCGCCGCTGCCGCGCCGAAGCGTCGCTCAGAACTCCGGTCAGATTCTGGATATGATGGCCCACCTCATGCGCGATCACATAGCCTTGGGCGAAGTCGCCGGCCGCTCCGAATTTCGTCTGAAGCTCGTCGAAGAAGCTCGTGTCGAGATAGATCTTGTTGTCGGTGGGGCAGTAGAAGGGCCCCATGGCGGATTGGGCCTCGCCGCAGCCCGATCTCCCGCCGCGGCCGTAAAAGTCCATGCCGGCGGGCTGGTAGCGCTGGCCTTTGGCGGCGAACACCTTCGTCCAGGTGTCTTCCGTGCTGGCGAGCACCTGGCAGGAAAAGCGCTTTGCCGGCTCGGTGGAGCAGGCCTGCTTCGCATCGTTCGTCGCTCCAGCCCCCTGCTGCTGCGGCGCCACCGCCGTCCCCGGGCCGCCGATCCCGAGCCCGCCGCCGCCGCCCATGTAGCTGAGCGCGCAATAGCCGAGCAGGAGGATGAGGACTCCGCCGATGCCGAAGCGGCTGAGCACCATCGGCAGAAGCGCGAAGAGACAGCCTCCGCCCCCGCCGCCGCCGCCGCCGAAGCCGAGACCGCCGCCGCCCTGCCCCTGGTCGCGAACATTGTCGCTGGTCCGATAGCCGCCAAGACGCATACCGCTCTCCCTGTTCCGGCCCGACAATGTTTGCGCGCCCGTTATGGTTGCAATCGGGTCGGCGACGGGGAAAGGAGCCCGTCATCCCGGCGAAAGCCGGGATCTCAGGCCGAAAAGGTCGCAGCCCCTTCACCACGAGGTCCCGGCTTTCGCCGGGATGACGGAGAAAACATGTTCCTCAAAGGCAAGACCGCTCTCGTCACCGGCTCCACCTCCGGAATCGGCCTCGCCGTCGCCCGCGCCCTCGCCGCGGAGGGCGCTCGGGTCACTCTGAACGGCTTCGGCGATCCCGCCGAGATCGAGGGGCTCAGGGAGGAGCTCGGAGCCTCCTACAGCGACGCGGACCTCACCAGGCCGGAAGCGATCGAGGCGATGATGGAGGAAGCGGGCGAGGTCGACATCCTCGTCAACAACGCCGGGATGCAGCACGTCGCGCCGATCGACGAATTCCCGGTCGCCAAATGGGACCTGCTGATCGCGCTCAACCTGACCGCCGCCTTCCACACCATCCGCCTCGCCCTTCCCGCGATGAAGTCGAAAGGCTGGGGCCGGATCATCAACACGGCCTCCGCGCACAGCCTCGTCGCAAGCCCCAACAAGGCCCCCTACGTCGCCTCGAAGCACGCGATCGCCGGCCTCACCAAGGCGGTGGCGCTGGAGACGGCGACGGCGGGCGTGACCGTCAACTGCATCAGCCCCGGCTACGTCTGGACTCCGCTCGTCGAGAACCAGATCCCGGACACGATGAAGGCAAGGGGCCTGACCCGCGAGCAGGTGATGAACGACGTGCTCCTCGCCGCCCAGCCGACCAAGAAGTTCGTCACCGTCGACCAGGTCGCCGCTCTCGCCCTGTTCCTGTGCCGCGACGAGGCGGCGGCGATCACCGGCGCGAACCTGTCGATGGACGGGGGATGGACCGCGGCCTGATCCGCACCCCTCGTCCCGGCGCCGCGCTGGACAGGCCGCGGCGCCCCCATTAGCGATGGCCCCATGCTGCCCGCCCCGTCCATAATAATCGAATGGGAGACCGGGCAGGAGGGGCATGACGGCCGGTCGGTGGCCTGCCTCGCCGAGCTTGGCCGGCAGATGCGGGAGGAGCGCTCCGCCTTCGCCGCTCCGCCGGAGCTGATCCTGGTCTTCGATCCGCGGCAGGCCCCGCGCCGCGAGGTTGAGGCCGCCGCCGCCGCCGCCGCCGGACCCTCCGGCTGGCCCGGCCGGTTGGAGATCGCCGCCGCTCCGCCCGGCTGCGACTATTACGGCATGAAGAATCACGGCTTCGCCCGCGCCTCGGGCGACATCGTCCTGTTCCTCGATTCGGATCTTCTGCCGGAGCCGGGATGGCTTCGCGCTCTCGCCGCGCCGTTCGCCGATCCGGCCAGGAGCGTCGTCGTCGGCCGGACCCATTTCGAGACCGGCACCCTCTACGAACGGGCCGTGGCCCTGTTCTGGATCTTCGACGAGCGGCTCGCCGCCGACGAGGTCCGGCCGACTGCGCGGCTGGTCTCCAACAACATCGCTTTCCGCCGTCCGCTGTTCGCGGCACTGCCCTTCCCGACGCGGTCCACCTATCGCGGCCAGTGCAGCGAGCTCGGAGCCAAGCTGACCCGCCTCGGCATCGTCATGTACGAGGCGACGGCGGCCCGCGCCGTCCATCCCGCTCCGGCCGGGCTTCGCGCCTTCGCCGCCCGGGCCGCCCACGCCGGCCGCGACAGCTGCGTCCAGGCCGCGATCGAAGGCCTCGGCGGCCGCTTCGAAGCGCTTCGGGCATGGCGCCGCGATCTCGCCAGCGTGAGGCGGCGGATCGCGCATCGCGCTCCGGCCGTGGGCGCGGGAGCGGGAAGCCGCGCTTCGGCGCTGGCGCTGGGCGCGCTTTACTATTCGATCAAGGCCGCCGCCTGGTTCGCCGAAGCGAGCCGCCGCCGCCGATCGGCTCCGATCCCCGCCGGAGCCGAGCCGGCAAAGGGCTAGAGCGCGATCGTCTTAGGCTGACACATCCGGTCATCCCGGCGAAGGCCGGGATCCATGAACACCGCGGGTCTGACTGGAGCGAAGACGGTGCTCATGGATTCCGGCCTTCGCCGGAATGACGCTGAAAAAGCGTGGCACTTCTCCAGCCGGCCACTCGACGACATCGTCTCAGCCAAACCCGATCACGCTCTGGGCGCCCCTCACGCCGTCTCGGCTTGCGCCGCGGCCGCGAAGACCAGGCCCGGGTCCATGTCCTTGTGAAGCAGCTCGGGGCAGCGCTGGCACATCACCGCTTCCTTCTGGGTCTCCCGGATCCGGCGGCGGTAGCTTCGGTAGCCGGGCCCGTTCCAAACCTGCGCCAGGCTCCCGCCGCCCGCGACGCTGCCGAGCTCGAATTCCGCCATCTGGTCGCGGCAGCAGGGCACGCAGCGGCCGTCCGAATTCAGCACCATCCGCCGCCAGATGTAGCTGCACCGGGCGTCGTCCCAGTTGATCTTGGAGCGCAGGTCCTCGCGCGAGACGTAGCGGTTGAACTCGTCCGCCTCCGGCATCAGCGCCCATTCCCGCTCCGCCGGCTCCGGCACGGCCGAGCCGATGCCGAGCGTCTTCACCACCACCTTGTCGGCGCCAAGCGAGCGCCCGTGGGCGATGATCGCGTCGATATCCTCGCTGTCCTGCATCAGCATATATTGGGCGACGAGCTCGGTCTTCGCGCCGAGCGCCCGCTTGCGCTCGGCGGCATGGCGGAAGCCGCGGACGACCCGGTCGAAGTCGCCGCGCACCCGGTAGCGCGGATAGACCTCGGGATCCGGCGTATCGACGGAGACGATCAGCCGGGTCAGCCCGGCCTCGAGCAGCTCGTCGAGCATCGGCCGCTCCAGGAACATGCCATTGGTCGAAAGCTGCGTGAGGATGTCGTGCCGGCTGGCGAGCGCCACCATCCCGGCGAGATCCCGGTTGAGGAAGGGCTCGCCGTAATTCCAGAAGGTGATGGTCCGAAGCGTGAAGCGGAACCAGCCCAGGGCCCGCCCGAACATCTCGGGCGAGAGCGTATAGCCGTCGCGCTCGGTGAGCTTGAGGCCGGTGGGGCAGAGCGGACAGCGCAGATTGCAGGCGCCGCTCGGCTCGACCATCAGCGCCACCGGCCCGCCCAGCACGAACGGCAGGTTGAGCCGGTAGGAGAGCTCGACGAGCCGGCTGTTGACGAAGCGGAGCGCCCGCAGCAGCGGGCGCGGCAATGTGCCTTGGGACGATGTTCCGATGGCCGGCATGCTCATGGGCCCGGCCGGCGGCGGCGCTTCGACCAGTGCGCCGCGCTTACGACCCGCAGCCGGTGACGCCGTCGCCGCGGTTCGGGCTGAACGGCTGGTTCTCGGCGGAGCCGGCGGGGTAGGTGTCGAGAGCCGGCGCGGTCCAGGCCTTCTTGGCGGCGGCAGGAGTGGCTTCCGGTTCGCCGGCGGTGTGATCGCTACGCATTGCGCGTGTCCCCTTTTTTCGTGTTCGCCGCCACCGAACTACACCGGGCGGTAGGCGTCAACCGCTTTCTGATCCGCTTTCGATGCTCGCGGCGACCTCTTCCACCGAGGCTCGCCCGCGGGTCGCCAGGACGGTGACGCTGGCCGCCGCAGCCGCCACCAGCTCGAAGCGGCGCTTCGCCTGGCCGAGTGCGTCGACGTAATGCCCCCGGTAGGTGTGCTCGAGCAGCAGCTGGACGGCGCCCCCGCCCTGAAGCCGGTCGAGCCCGAACCGGCCCTCCCCCCGCTCCAGCGCCACCAGGGCGTCCAGCCGGACCGGGCGGTCGCATCGCGAGACCTCGATCAGGAACTTGCCCGGCCAGTTCGGCACCGGCGCGAGCGCGGCCTTGTCGATCCCGAACCGCTCGCAGGCATCCTCCATCAGCCGGATCCGGTCTCGGCCGGGCCAGGCCACCGCCTTTCCCTGCTCGATCGTGACCCGGGTCAGGTCGTCGCTGACGAGCATCCAGCCCCGGCGGATGAGCGCGTAAGCCGTTGTCGACTTGCCCGCTCCCGAGTGGCCGGCAAGCGCCACCGCGCGGCGTCGGTCGGGTGAAACGAGGGTCGTCGCATGGAGCGGAAGATCCCCGCGCTGGTGGAGCAAAGCTCCGAGGACCCCGCCCTGGAGCATGGCTTCCACCGCCGCCGGGTCGGCGCCGGGCTCGGGCCGATACTCGATGCTTTCCCCGCCGGTGACAAGGAAGCGCCCGACGCCCGCGACCACGCGAAGCAGCATCCCCGGCTTCGCCGTGGAATGAGGCCCGACCCGCACCGCCCCCTCGATCACCTCCGGGACATGATCGACCCGGCTGACCCTCACTCCGGGAATGTCGAGCCCGTCGCCGCTCATGGCCGGTGCTCCGCACGCGCCAGGAACGTCCCGACATCGAAGGCGCGGTTGACCGCAAGGGCGAGCACATGGTCGTTGGAGCCGGCGGCGAGCCTGTCCACTGCCTGCCCGATGGCTTCGAGGTTCAGCAGCTCACGACAGGCGGGCGCGGCGCGCATCGTCTCCAGCGCCGCCCGATAGCCCGAGGAATTGAGGGCGATCAGGCTCGCCGCCTCGGGTACCTGCGCCCCCTGGCTCGAGCGGAGCCGAACCTTGTCCGGCAGCAGGTCCCGGCTGATCTCGCGGGCGAGGCCCCGAAGCCGGCCCCCGGCCCGGAACGCGGCTTGCGGGAATTGGAGCAGCCTCTCGATCAGGCGCCGGTCGGCGGTCGGGTCGCGCAGCTCCATCCCCCATTGGGCAACCGGCTCCGGCCACCAGACATGCCTCGGCGTGGTCACGGCGACTCCCCAGAAACGTCTCGTCCCCCGCACTTCGGCATATTCGTTCGAGCGCGAGGCCTCCGGCGGGCGGCGGACTTCCCCGATGAAGCCGAGAGCCGGGTTCGAGTTCCTCATGCCCGCCGTCCGGTGACGGAGCGATGACAAGGCTTCGCGCCCGGCCTCCGCATAGATGCGCCACAGGGCCATGCCCCGGCCCCGCGCCTCCAG
>DASVTA010000464.1:0-3302 GCA_036387815.1 Allosphingosinicella sp. | reverse complement strand
GCGGCCATGGCCGAGCTTTACCGGCGGTCGTCGGGCAAGCTTTTCGGAATCTGCCTGCGCCTCCTCGGCAGCGAGGCGGAGGCGGAGGAAGCGCTTCAGGAGACCTACGTCACGGTGTGGCGCAAGGCCGCGATGTTCGACTCCGGCAAGGCGAGCGCGATCACCTGGCTCGCGGTCCTGGCCCGGAACAAGGCCATCGATCGCCTTCGCGCAACGAAGCCGCAATCCGATGCCGGCCTTGAAGAAGCCGGCGAGATCGCGGACCCCGGCGCGTCGGCTCTCGACGTGCTCGAGAAGGCCCAGGAGGGACACCGGCTCACCGGCTGCCTGGACGCGCTGGAACGGCGCACCGGCCACATGATCCGGGCCGCGTTTCTCGAGGGCGCGACCTATCCGGAGCTGGCGGCGCGGGAAGGCGTGCCGCTGGCGACCATGAAGAGCTGGATCCGTCGCGGCCTGCTCCGGCTTAGAACGTGTCTCGAACAATGAGCGGCGATCCCGACATGACGGGCGAGGAGCTCGACCTGCTCGCCGCGGAATATTCGCTGGGGCTGTTGGATGGCCGGGACTGGGCCCGCGCCCGGAGTTTGTTCGCGAGCGACCCGGTATTCAGGGACGCGGTCGCGCGCTGGTCCGGCCGGCTCGCGCCGCTCCTCGAAGATGTCGAGGCCGCTTCGCCGCCGTCGGCCGTCTGGACTCGGATCGAAAGCGAGATCCACCCCCGCTCGGACTCCTCGGCGCCTGTCGAACCGACGGCCGGGTCGAACGTCCATGTGCTGCGCCGCAAGGTCAATTTGTGGCGGGGCTATTCGGTCGGGGCCACCGCGCTCGCCGCGTCCCTCGCTCTGTTTCTGGTCACCCGCCCGCCGGTGGAGGCGCCGGCCCCGCCGCCCCCCGCTGCCCCGCTCATCGCCGTGATGGAAGCGGAAGGAAGCCCGGCGAAGCTCGTCGCCACCTACGATCCCGGGAGCCGGATGCTGCTCGTCGCCCCGGCGGCGGGCGTCGCCGCGGTGCCGGGACATGCCCACGAGCTCTGGCTGATCCCGGCCGACGGCAAGCCTCGGCCGATGGGTCTTCTGGAACCCGGCGCCCCCCGTCGAGTGGTGATCCCTGCGGCCATGCTGGGGGAGGTGAAGGCCCAGGCGACCCTGGCCCTGTCCGTCGAGCCCGCCGGCGGTTCGCCGTCGGGCCAGCCAACGGGCCCGATCGTGGCGGCCGGAAAGCTCGTCGGGGCCTGAACGGGGCTGGGCGCCCGGGGTTACCAGCTGGGCCCGCGGCACGGCGTGACGCGCCGCCGCCGCCGGTCGGCCGTGCCTGCCGCCTTTGCCTCTCCCGCCCCCTCTGCTAGGGCGCGCTCGATCCTTCAGAACTGAGAAAAATGACCGAGCTTTCCCGAATCCGCAATTTCTCCATCATCGCTCACATCGACCATGGGAAGAGCACGCTCGCCGACCGGCTGATCCAGTCGACGGGCGGCCTCACCGAGCGCGAGATGACCAGCCAGGTGCTCGACAACATGGAGATCGAGCAGGAGCGCGGGATCACGATCAAGGCGCAGACGGTCCGGCTCGACTATCGCGCCCAGGACGGCGAGCATTACGTCCTCAACCTCATGGACACGCCCGGCCATGTCGACTTCGCCTACGAGGTCAGCCGAAGCCTCGCCGCCTGCGAGGGCGCGCTCCTCGTCGTCGACGCCGCCCAGGGGGTGGAGGCGCAGACTCTCGCCAACGTCTACCAGTCGATCGAGCACGACCATGAGATCGTCCCCGTCATCAACAAGATCGACCTCCCCGCCGCCGACGTCGACAAGGTCCGCAAGGAGATCGAGGACATCGTCGGCCTCCCCGCCGACGACGCCGTGCTGACCAGCGCCAAGACCGGAATCGGAATAGCCGAGGTGCTCGAAGCGATCGTCACCCGGATCCCGCCGCCGACGGGCGACCGCGAGGCGCCGCTCAAGGCGATGCTGGTCGACAGCTGGTACGATCCCTATCTCGGAGTCGTCATCCTCGTCCGGGTCATCGACGGCTCGATCCGCAAGGGCCAGAACGTCAGCTTCATGGCCGCGGGAACCACCCACCTGGTCGACCGCGTCGGCGCCTTCCGCCCCAAGATCGAGCAACTGCCCGAATTGGGCCCCGGCGAGATCGGCTTCATCACCGCCCAGATCAAGGACATCACCGAGACCCGCGTCGGCGACACGATCACCGACGCCCGCCGGCCCGCCGCCGAAGCCCTGCCCGGCTTCAAGCTCGTCCAGCCCGTCGTCTTCTGCGGCCTGTTCCCGGTCGACGCCGCCGATTTCGAGAAGCTGCGCGAATCGATCTCCAAGCTTCGCCTCAACGACGCCAGCTTCAGCTTCGAGATGGAGACCTCGGCGGCGCTCGGCTTCGGCTTCCGCTGCGGCTTCCTCGGCCTCCTCCACCTCGAGATCATCCAGGAGCGCCTGACCCGCGAATACGACCTCGACCTGATCACGACGGCGCCGAGCGTCATCTACAACATCCACCTTTCCCATTCGAAGGAGGACGCGTCCCGGGAGGGAGGCCTCGGCAAGGTCATCCAGCTCCACAACCCGGCCGACATGCCCGATCCCAACCGCATCGAGAGCATCGAGGAGCCTTGGATCGAGGCGACCATCTACGTCCCCGACGAGTATCTCGGCCCCATCCTAAAGCTCTGCCAGGACCGCCGCGGGATCCAGAAGAATTTGACCTACGTCGCCGGCCGAGCCCAGCTCACCTACGAGCTTCCGCTGAACGAAGTGGTGTTCGACTTCTACGACCGCCTCAAGAGCATCAGCCGCGGCTACGCCTCGTTCGACTACCACCAGATCGGCCACCGCGAGGGCGACCTCGTCAAGATGAACATCCTCGTCAACAACGAGCCGGTCGATGCCTTGTCGATGATCGTCCACCGCGCCGCCGCCGAGGCGAGGGGCCGCCACATGTGCGAGCGCCTCAAGGACCTCATTCCCCGCCACCTCTTCAAGATCCCGATCCAGGCCGCGATCGGCGGCAAGGTCATCGCCCGCGAAACCATCGCCGCGCTCCGCAAGGACGTCACCGCCAAATGCTACGGCGGCGACATCTCCCGCAAACGCAAGCTCCTCGACAAACAGAAAGAGGGCAAAAAACGCATGCGCGAATACGGCTCGGTGAGCATCCCGCAGGAGGCGTTCATCGCGGCGTTGCGGATGGGCGAGGAATAGGGTCCCGCTCCGTCATGCTGAACTTGTTTCAGCATCCAGTCTGGAGACCCCTGAGCGGGTGGAGGCCTGGACCCTGAAACGAGTTCAG
>DASVTA010000463.1:0-5258 GCA_036387815.1 Allosphingosinicella sp. | reverse complement strand
AGAGTTGAGCGGACCTATCACAGCCTCGGGCGGTTGAGGGGCGATGTGGATAAATCAAAGCGTCGACCTCGGCCCCGGCCGGAGCCTTCACGCCGCGCAGAGGGGACGGGGCGCGGACGTGCTGCTCCTCCATGGGGCGCTCGCGACTCACCATGACTGGCTGACCGGCCCCGCCGACGCCCTGGCCCGATCGCACCGCGTCACCGCCCTGGACCGGCCCGGCCACGGCCTCAGCCGCCGGCCACGTTTCGTCGGAACGCCGCGCGACCAGGCGGGCCAGATCGCCTCGGGGCTCGATCGGCTCGGGGTCGGCCCCGCCGTCGTCGCGGGCCACAGCTTCGGCGCCCTCGTCGCCCTGGCGCTGGCCGAGCGGTTTCCCGAGCGCGTGCGGGCGCTGGTTCTGGTGGCCCCGCTCGCCTTTCCCGAACCGAGGCTGCTCGAGCACAGCCTAATGGCGCCCCGCTCAGTGCCGATGGTCGGGCCGCTGCTGTCGCACCTCGGCCGGAACAGCGGCTTCGACCGGGCGGCGCTGGAGTGGATCCAGGCGGCGATGTTCTCGCCCGAGCCGGTGCCCGCAGGATGGAAAAGCTCCTTCCCCTACGAGCAGGTGCTGGATCCGGACGTGCTCGTGCACGAAGGAGAGGATGCCGCTTCCATCCTGCCGCTGTCCCCGGCCGGGACGATCGACCTTCGGGCCGTCGAGGCGCCGGTCCACATATTCGTCGGCGGCAACGATCGAGTCGTCGAGCAGGAACGCCAGGGCAAGGCGCTCGCGCGCCTTCTGCGCAACGCTCGCCTCACCGAGATAGAGGGTGCCGGCCACATGCCCCATCACAGTCATTCCGAGCTGGTGCGGCGGGCCGTCCGCGAGGCGGCCGCTTCCGCTTTGGCCTGAGCCCCACTCGCTGTAATTCGCCCAGGGCGCCTCCGCTCGTCGCAACGGACCGCAACCCGATTCCCGCGCCGTCGTTCTGCCGCTTGGGCGGTTCTCCGGCGAAGGCCGGGGTCCGGCCGCGAGGGGCAGCGCCGCTGGACCCCGGCCTTCGCCGGGGAGCTTACGTTCCGCGCGCTATGCTCTAAGAAGAGGGGATGCGTTTGGACCAGACAGCCCAGTGGCAACCGACCCCGGCCGACTTTCAGGCCCCGGGAGGCCCACCCCAGCCGCCGCCGCCCGGCCCGCGCCGCCGCGCCTGGTACAACCCGCTGCGCTGGGGATGGCGCAGGATAGTCCTCGCTCTGCTCGCCTTGTTCATGCTGATCATCGCCTGGCTGGCGATCACGGCGCCCCTTTCCAAGTCTCTCCAGCCGATCGCGGCTCCGAGCCTCACCCTGGTCTCCGCCGAAGGCGAGCCGATCGCCCGGCGAGGCGCCGACATCAGGGCGCCGGTGCGGATCGCCGAGCTGCCCAAGCACGTGCCGGCGGCCTTCATCTCGATCGAGGATCGCGGCTTCCACAGCCATCTCGGCATCAGCATCCGCGGGATCGCCCGCGCCGCCTGGCGCAACCTCGGCGCCGGAGGCGTGCGCGAGGGCGGAAGCACGATCACCCAGCAGCTCGCCAAGATCTCCTTCCTCACCTCGGACCGGACGATGGCCCGGAAGGGACAGGAAGTGCTGATCGCCTTCTGGCTGGAAGCGTGGCTGACCAAGGAGGAGATACTCGAGCGCTACCTTTCCAACGTCTACCTCGGCGACAACACCTATGGGCTGCGCGCCGCATCCCATCATTATTTCAGCGTCCCGCCGGAGAAGCTGAGCGTGACCCAGGCGGCAATGCTGGCCGGAATGGTCAAGGCCCCGTCCCGACTCGCGCCGACCCGCAACTACAAGCTGGCGCGCGAGCGCGGAAAGATCGTCATCGCGACCATGGTCCGGGACGGAGTGCTCACCCAGCGCGAGGCGAACCGGCTGAAGCCGCCGCGGCTCAAGGTGGAACGGCAGAAGGTGGTTCCGACCGGAACCTATTTCGCCGACTGGGTTCTGCCCATGGCCCGCGCGCGGGACGAGGCCGGCTATGGCGACGAGGAGATCCAGACGACGCTCGAGAGCCGGATGCAGAAGCTTGCGCTTTCGACGGTCCGCCGCGCCGGCCTCGGCCGGGCGCAGATCGCGCTCGTCGCCATGCGGCCCGACGGGCGGGTCGTCGCCATGGTCGGCGGCCGCGATTATGCGAGGAGCCCGTTCAACCGCGCGACGCAGGCGCGGCGCCAGCCCGGCTCCGCTTTCAAGCTGTTCGTCTATCTCGCCGCGCTGAGGGCGGGAATGACTCCGGACACGCCCGTTTCGGACGCGCCCCTGCGGATCGGCACGTGGCAGCCCAAGAATTATGGCGACCGCTATCGCGGCACCTTGACCTTGCGCGACGCGCTCGCTTTGTCCAGCAACGTCGCGGCGGTCCGGCTGTCGGAGCGGGTCGGCCGCCGCAACGTCATCGCCGCCGCCCGCGACCTCGGGGTGCGGAGCCCGCTGAACGACAATCCCAGCCTCGCCCTCGGCACTTCGGGAGTCACCCTGCTGGAGCTGACCTCGGCTTATGCGGCGGTCGCCGCGGGCTCTTATCCGGTGCGGCCGAAAGGCCTCGAGGATGAGCAGAAGCCCTGGTGGCAGCGCATGTGGAACAAGGCGACCGGCGCGAGCGGCGATCCGGCGTTCGACGAGATGAAGGACATGCTCGGCGCCGTCGTCAGCCAGGGCACCGGCCGCGGCGCCGCTCTGGCGGTGCCGGCCTTCGGCAAGACGGGCACGACCCAGGACAGCCGCGACGCCCTGTTCGTCGGCTTCGCCCAGGATCTGGTCGTGGGAGTATGGGTCGGCAATGACGACAACAGCCCGCTCGCCGGCCAGATCGCCGGCGGGGGCCTGCCCGCCAGCATCTGGCGCGACTTCATGACCCAGGCGGTGGGGACGGCTCCCGCCCGGACGCTGGCGCCGCCCCTGCAGGCGCCGGTGGCGGCCCCGGCCGCGAACGGTTCGATCACCCTCCCGATCGAGGGGACCGGCTATGACCTCGGCGTGCAGGTGGACGAGAACGGCATCACCGTGTCCGCCGAGCCGCAGCCACTGCCCGGCGACGAGCTTCCGCCCCGCGGCGAGCGCGAGCCGGCCGACCTTCCGCGCCGGGAGCCGCGCGACGCGCGCGACGACGCCGGACCGCCGCCGAGGGACGAGCCGCTGCCGGAAGACGAAGGGGGGATCTTCTAGAGCGAAGATGGCGGGCGACGAGAAGGACAAGCTCGCCGAGGAGCGCACCGAGCTGGCGCAGGACCGCACGATCCTTGCGAACGAGCGCACGTTCGCGGGATGGATGCGGACCGGCTTCGCCGCCGTCGGACTCGGCCTCGGCTTCCAGGTCCTGTTCCAGGCGATGCGGCCGGACTGGGTGCCGAAGGCGATCGCCACCGCCTTCCTGCTCGCCGGCGTCTATATGATCATCGTCGCGGAACGGCGGGCCGCGGCGGTCATGGAGCGCTTCGACAAGAACGAGGCCGCCGAGCTTCGGCCGATCAACCTCAAGGTCGTGACATTGACCGCGGTCGCCGCGACCCTTTCACTGATCGCGGCGATCTGGCTGCTGGAGATAAAGCCGGCTTAACCGTCATTCCGGCGAAGGCTGGAAATCCGTGAACACGCAGGGCATGTGATTTCAGGCGGCGGTGTTCACGGGTCCCGGCCTTCGCCGGGATGACGGCTCGCGCCGCTCAGTAGGTGCGGGTGGGGCGGGCCGCGCGGTTGCGGCGGTCCCACAGCTTCTTGGCGACATAAGCGCCGCCCACGGCGAGACCGAGCGGCCCGAAGGCGCGGCGGGCGATGGTGGGCGCCAGGGCTCCGAGCAGGAGCCCGGTGCCGCCATTGTAACGGCTCGCCAGCTTGCGTCCGAGCATTGCTCCCGCGATTTTGCCGATCATCACTCTACTCCTTGAAAGGTTCGCACGAAGAGCGCGGGAGAGGATGACTTGTTCCCGCCGTCAATCCAGGAACAGCTCGGCCGCCGCCTCGACGATCGCGTCGACGTCGAGCCGGTATTCCCGGTAGAGGTCCGGGAGCGTTCCCGTCTGGCCGAAACGCTCGATCCCGAGCGGGCTGACCCGGTGGCCGAGCACTCCGCCGAGCCAGGAGAGCGAGGCCGGAGCGCCGTCGAGCAGGGTCACCAGGCCCGCTCCGGACGCAAGCGGCGCGAGCAGCCGTTCGACATGGGAGGACGGCGCCCCTTTCCCTCCCCAGCGCGACGAGCGCCGCTGGCTCCAGCCCCGGTGGAGAAGGTCGGGCGAAGTGACCGCAAGCAGGCCGAGGCCGGGAACGTCCTCGCGAAGCGCCTCCCAGGCGGCGAGCGCCTCGGGCGCGAGCGCACCGGAATAGACCAAAGCCGCCTCCGCCCCCGGAGTCGGTTCCCGAAGCCAGTAGCCGCCGGCGAGCGCCCCGGCCTTCCAGCTTTCGTCGGCGCGCTCGGCCTGCCGGACCGTCCGGGTGGTGAGGCGCAGATAGACGCTCTCCCCGTCCGGCGCCTGGATGAGGCGGAAGGCTTCCTCCATGAACAAGGCGAGCTCGTCCGCGAAGGCGGGCTCGTAATGCCTGAGGCCGGGCTGGCCGAGCGCGATCAGCGGCGGGTTGATCGACTGGTGAGCGCCGCCCTCGGGGCCGAGGGTCACTCCGGACGGGGTCGCGACGAGCAGGAAGCGCGCATCCTGGTAGCAGGCGTAATTGAGCGCATCGAGGCCGCGGGCGATGAAGGGATCGTAGACGGTGCCGATCGGGAACAGGCGGGTCCCGAACAGGTCGCCCGAAAGCCCCAGCGCGGCGAGCATCAGGAAGAGATTGTTCTCGGCGATCCCGAGCTCGACATGCTGGCCCGCCTGATGCCCGCCCCATTTCTGGGCCGAAGGGATTTTCGCCTGCGCGAAGACGTCGGCCAGGTCTCGGCGGCGGAAGAGGCCGCGCTGGTTCACGAACGCGCCGAGATTGGTCGAGACGGTGACGTCCGGCGAAGTGGTGACGATCCGCTCGGCCAGCGGCCCGCCGGCGCGGGAAAGATCGAGCAGGATCCGGCCGAACGCAGCCTGGGTGGATTGCTCCTCGCCCGCCGGCACCGGGATGGCGGCCACGTCGGCGACGTTCCACACCCGCTCGCGCTTCGCTCTGGCGATCCGGCTGTCGCCGACGAGCGCCTTCGCCGCCTCGGCCGAGTTGCCGCCGAGGCCGGCCCAGGGCTCCCACTCCTGCCCTTCGGCGATCCCCATCCGCTCGCGCAGCGCGGCGATCTG
>DASVTA010000462.1:0-7825 GCA_036387815.1 Allosphingosinicella sp. | reverse complement strand
CTATATCGCTTCCGAAACACTCCGCGGGCCTCTCTGGAAGGCCGCAGGGGTGCGGTAAACTTTTGGGGCACAAGAGGAATAAGCATGGCTAGAGTCATCGGAATCGATCTCGGCACCACCAACAGCTGCGTCGCCGTCATGGAAGGCGGCAAGCCCAAGGTTGTCGAGAATGCGGAAGGCGCGCGCACCACTCCCTCGATCGTCGCCTTCGCGAAGGACGGGGAACGGCTGGTGGGCCAGCCGGCCAAGCGGCAGGCGGTCACCAACCCTGAGAACACCGTCTTCGCGGTCAAGCGGCTGATCGGCCGCCGCTTCGACGATCCGATCACCAAGAAGGACACCGAGCTGGTCCCCTACAAGATCAGCCGCGGGCCCAACGGCGACGCCTGGGTCAACGCCGGCGCCAAGGATTACAGCCCGTCCCAGATTTCCGCCTTCATCCTCCAGAAGATGAAGGAAACCGCCGAGGCCTATCTCGGCGAGAACGTCACCCAGGCGGTGATCACGGTCCCCGCCTACTTCAACGACGCCCAGCGCCAAGCGACCAAGGACGCCGGCCAGATCGCCGGCCTTGAGGTGCTCAGGATCATCAACGAGCCGACGGCGGCGGCGCTCGCCTACGGCCTCGACAAGCAGGACGGAAAGACGATCGCGGTTTACGACCTCGGCGGCGGAACGTTCGACATCTCGGTGCTCGAGATCGGCGACGGCGTCTTCGAGGTCAAGTCGACGAACGGCGACACCTTCCTCGGCGGCGAGGACTTCGACGCCAAGATCGTGGATTACCTGGCCGACGAGTTCAAGAAGCAGGAAGGCATCGACCTTCGCGGCGACCGCCTCGCCCTCCAGCGCCTCAAGGAAGGCGCCGAGCGGGCGAAGATCGAGCTCAGCTCGGCCCAGACCACCGAGGTCAACCTGCCCTTCATCACCGCGGACCAGAACGGTCCGAAGCATCTCGTCAAGACGATCACCCGCGCCGATCTGGAGCGGCTGGTCGAGGACCTGATCAAGCGCACGCTCGACCCGTGCAAGAAGGCGCTCGCCGACGCCGGAGTGAAGTCAGCCGACATCTCGGAGGTCGTCCTCGTCGGCGGAATGACGCGGATGCCGCGCGTCCGCCAGATCGTTCAGGAGTTCTTCGGCAAGGAGCCGCATACCGGCGTCAACCCCGACGAGGTCGTCGCGATGGGCGCCGCCATCCAGGCCGGCGTTCTGCAGGGCGACGTCAAGGACGTTCTCCTGCTCGACGTCACTCCGCTGAGCCTCGGGATCGAGACGCTGGGCGGGGTCTTCACGCGGATGATCGACCGCAACACGACCATCCCGACGAAGAAGTCGCAGACCTTCTCGACCGCCGAGGATGGCCAGAACGCGGTGACGATCCGGGTCTTCCAGGGCGAGCGCGAGATGGCCGCGGACAACAAGATCCTCGGCCAGTTCGATCTCGTCGGCATTCCGCCCGCGCCACGCGGCGTGCCGCAGGTCGAGGTCACCTTCGACATCGACGCCAACGGCATCGTCCACGTCTCCGCCAAGGACAAGGGCACCGGCAAGGAGCAGCAGATCCGGATCCAGGCCTCGGGCGGCCTCGCCGATTCCGACATCGAGAAGATGGTCCGCGAAGCCGAGCAGTTCGCCGAGGAGGACAAGAAGCGCCGCGAAGGGGCCGAGGCGAAGAACAGCGCCGAAGGTCTCGCTCATTCGACCGAGCGCCAGCTCGCGGAGCATGGCGACAAGGTCGACGAGGCCCTGAAGTCCGAAATCCAGGCCGCCATCGACGAGACTCGCCAGGCGGTCCAGGCCAACGACATCGAGGCGATGAAATCCAAGACCGCGGCCCTCAGCCAGGTCGCGATGAAGCTCGGCCAGGCGATCTACGAGAAGGAGCAGGCCAATGCGGCCGGCGCTTCCGCCGATTCCGGCTCGGCCCAGGGCAGCGAAGCCGGGGCCGGCGAAGAGGAAGTCGTCGACGCCGAATTCTCCGAGGTCGACGACGAAAACAAGGGCTGATGATGAGCAGTGCCGTCATCCCGGCGAAAGCCGGGACCTCAGCGAGAACAGGCTCGGCCCTTCTCCCTGGGGCCCCGGCTTCCGCCGGGGTGACGGCGCCCCTTCGACCGCCAATCCTATACCGTCATCCCGGCGAAGGCCGGGATCCCAGCGAGGGAAGGCACGAGCTTTCTCCCTGGGGCCCCGGCCTTCGCCGGGGTGACGGCCTGTTGGGGCCGTCATGACTGAAACCGATTATTACGAGCTGCTCCAGGTCGAGCGCGGCGCCGACGAGCGCACTCTCAAGACGGCCTATCGCCGGCTCGCCATGGAATGCCACCCGGACCGCAACCCGGGCTGCAAGGACAGCGAGGCCAAGTTCAAGGCGATCAACGAAGCCTATGACTGCCTGAAGGATCCGCAGAAGCGCGCCGCCTACGACCGCTTCGGCCACGCCGCCTTCCAGGGCGGCGGAATGGGCGGTGCCGGAGCTCAGGATTTCGGCTCGTTCAGCGACATCTTCGAGAACATCTTCGGCGAATTCATGAACGGCCAGCAGGCCGATCGCCGCTCCAACGCGCTCCGCGGCTCGGATCTGCGCTACGACCTCGAGATCACGCTCGAGGACGCCTATGCGGGTAAGCCGGTCGAGCTGAGGATCGACACCGCCGCCAGGTGCGAGCCCTGCGACGGTTCGGGGGCGAAGTCGGGCACGGGCGCCCGGCCCTGCACAATGTGCCACGGCCGCGGCCAGGTGCGGGCGCAGCAGGGTTTCTTCGTCGTCGAGCGCACCTGCCCGACCTGCCGGGGCGTCGGTCAGGTGATCTCCGACCCGTGCGAGAAATGCCGGGGCGAAGGGCGGATCGAGCGCCAGCGCTCGCTCGAGGTGCGGATTCCCGCCGGAGTCGACGAGGGCACGAGGATCCGACTTGCCGGCGAGGGCGAGGCCGGCGTTCGCGGGGGCCCGAACGGCGACCTCTACATCTTCATCCATCTCGCCCGTCACGCCTTTTTCCAGCGCGAGGGCACGACCCTGTTCGTCCGCTGCCCGGTCAGCATCACCACGGCCGCTCTGGGCGGCTGCATCGACGTTCCGGGCCTCGATCGGCAGAAGCATTCGATCCAGATCCCCGCCGGGATCCAGTCGGGCAAGCAGATCAGGCAGCGCGGCGCAGGGATGCCGGTCATCAACGGCCGCGGCCATGGCGACATGGTCATCCAGGTGGAAGTCGAGACCCCGACCCGCCTGAACGCCCGCCAGAAGGAGCTGCTCGAGGCCTTCCGCGAGACCGAAACGGGCGAGGAATGCCCGGCGAGCAAGAGCTTCTTCGGCAAGCTGAAGGGCCTCTTCGACGGCTGAGCCGCACTCCGTCGCGGAAAGGTAAGGTGGATGCCGGGTCAAGCCCGGCATGACGAGATGGCGCAGGAGCAACGCACGATGCTCTAGTTGCGCGGTGCGGCGGCGATCAGCTTTCGTACCTCCTCCTCGACCGCCCGGTCGTCCGCGAGATTGACCTCGAAGGCGATCGCCGGCGTGTAAGG
Source organism: Allosphingosinicella sp. (assembly GCA_036387815.1). GTDB lineage: Bacteria > Pseudomonadota > Alphaproteobacteria > Sphingomonadales > Sphingomonadaceae > Allosphingosinicella. The sequence goes on along the minus strand of DASVTA010000462.1, from coordinate 4,294 downwards.
CCCAAGCTGCCTCGGCACGTAGGTGGAATAGGCCTGGAGGCTGGAAAAGCTGGAGAGGCCGGAGGGCAGATCGGTGGCGATGTAGTTGGAATAATGGGTGTTGGCGCTGGTCTCCTGGCCGACATGGGTGGAGCCGAGGTCGCGGAACAGTCGCGCCGCCTGCAGGCACGAGCTGAAGCAGATGCGGTCGGTAACGAGCACGACTCTCGGCGGCCGCCGCGGCCGGTCCAGCTTGCGCGCTCGTGCCGCGGCGTCGATCGTCACGGGCCCCTCGGCAAGCGCGCTCCCGCGTTCGAGCGCCGCCTTGATCGCGTCCCGCTGGGCCGCCATTCCAAGCACCCCCGGATGATCCGGCGGGAACAGCCGCGCCGCGCGCTGGACGTAGCCTTCCGCCGTCCTGAGCGTCGTCGGCGAGGCGCGCCAGATTACCTTTTGCGGCTCCGTCGCGCCCTTGGGGAAGACCGCCCCGTCGACACGGGCCGTTCCGAAGATGACTTCCGCGATCCGGTCGCTGATGAAGGAGGCGCCGCCGTCGTTGCCGCGCAGGTCCACCACGACGAAGGGGGCCCGCCGCAGATCCGCCTGCCGCGCCTCGATCTGCTTCATCAGCGGAAACGCCGCGCCCGTTTGAGTGCCGAGCCGGATCCACCATCCGCCTTCGAAGGGCCGAAGTGCCGTCTCCTGCGAAGCGAAGGGCCCGAGCCTTGCGAACTGCTTCGACAGATCGCCGCTCCCGATGCGACGCCAATCCAGCCGGTGCATCGACATTTTTCCGTCAGAAAGACGGAATTGGCACGCCTGCGGCCTCGGCTGGTGCGGATTGCCGCTGTCGAGGAGCAGCGATGAAGACGCCTTCATCCGCTGCGCGCTCACCGCCCAGGCCGGAGTGAAAGGCGCGAGCGCCGCTGCCGCCAGCGCGTCCGGGCTTTTCCCGTCGCACGAGATCAGCTCCGCTCCCGCTTCCGGCGTATCCGCCTCCCCGCCGGCGACGACCTTCCACCCACCGCTACGGCTGGAGATGAGGAAGCCGGGCCAGAGATGGTCCGGCCGCACCCAGGTCGAGCTTGCGATGTGGGGATCGTCGAAAGCCGCGGCGAAACGGTCGAGCGCGGCCCGGTAGCCGCCGAACGTGCGCGCGGACCGCGCCATCGACCGCGCCTGCGCATAGCCGTCGCGCAGCTGGCCGAGGAACACGGCATCCCCGCGGGCCGGCACCGCGCCCGGATGCGTCTCTTCGATGAACGCACGCGCGGCTTCGAGATCGTCCTGGGCCATTCGGCTCCAGGCCTCGGACTGCGCGAGCGCGGGAGGGGCGTTCGCCGCGAGTGCGGCGCCTGCGACGGCCGCGAAGGCCCCACGTGCTGAACGGACCATCGAAGCCTCCGCCTGTGCGCAGGCAGGCTAGCGCGCGCGGCGAGCCTCAACAATGGCTTTCGCGTGCAACGGTCGCGAAGCAGGTGCCTGGCGGCCCCGCAGGCGCTATGGTGCCGAAATGCGCCTCCCGCTCCTCCTCCTCGTCGTCCTCGCGGTCGCGTCCTGCGCCTCCGCGCCGAGCGATGCTCCCGCCACCTTCGCCAACCCGGTCCTCGACTCCGATTTCCCGGATCCCGCCGTGTTGCGGGCCCCGGACGGCTTCTATTACGCCTACGCCACCCAGGCCGAGCGCGATGGGAAGATGGTCAACCTCCAGGTCGCCCGCTCCCGCGATCTCGCGCAATGGGAGCATCTCGGCGACGCGCTCCCGGTCAAGCCCGCCTGGGCGGGCAAGACCCAGGATTTCTGGGCGCCCCACGTCGCCCGGCACGACGGGCGCTACTTCCTTTATTATTCCGCGAAGCCCGACGAAGCCCTCGCCGACGACAAGAAAGGTCTCTGCCTCGCCGTCGCCACGTCCGAGCGGCCGGAAGGGCCGTTCACGGACATGGGCCGGCCGCTCCGGTGCGGTTCCGGCTTCGTCAACATCGATCCGATGTCCTACGACGATCCCGCTACCGGCAAGCGCCTGCTCTACTGGGGCTCGGGCTTCGAGCCGATCAAGGTTCGGGAGCTTGCCCCCGACCGGCTCTCCTTCGCTCCGGGAAGCGTGGCGACCGACCTCGTCCGCGCCGACGCCAAGGTCGACTATCACAGGCTCGTCGAAGGCGCCTGGATCGTCCGGCGCGGCGGCTATTACTACCTCTTCTACTCGGGCGACAATTGCTGCGGCAAAGACATCCACTACGCCGTGATGGTCGCGCGTTCGCGGAGCGCGACCGGCCCGTTCGAGCTTCGCCCCGCTCCCATCCTCGCTCGGGACAGCAAGTGGATCGGCCCCGGCCACAACAGCGTCATCGAAGATGCGCGCGGCGACAGCTGGATCGTCTATCACGCGGTCGATGCCGCGCGGCCGCGCACCAAACCGACGGACGAGATCAACACCCGCCGGATCATGCTCATCGACAGGCTCGTGTGGAAGGACGGATGGCCGGTCGTGGAGGGGCCGACGACGGGGCCGCAGCGGCGCCCGGCTGCCAGGCGCTAGGATCAGTCCCGCCTCGGGATCTCCAGCCCGCGCCTCACCGCCGGCCGCGCCAGGCCGCGCGCCAGCCACGCGGGTACGTTGGCGAGACTGTCGAACTCCACCAGCTCGCGCGCTTCGTAGAAGGTGACGAGGTTGCGCACCCACCCGAGCGTCGCAATGTCGGCGACGCTGTAATCGTCCATGATCCACTCGCGCCCTTCGAGCCGCCCCTCCAGCACCCCCAGCAGCCGCTTCGATTCGCCGACGTAGCGCTGGAGCGGCCTTTTGTCCTCGATCGCCTTGCCGGCGAAGCGGTTGAAGTAGCCGACCTGGCCGAACATCGGCCCGACCGCCGCCATCTGGAAGAAGACCCACTGGATCGTCTCCCACCGCCGGGCGGGATCGGCGGGGATCAGCTTCCCCGTCTTGTCCGCCAGGTAGAGGAGGATCGCGCCCGATTCGAACAGGGCGAGCGGCCTGCCGCCCGGCCCGTCGGGATCGATGATCGCCGGGATCTTGCCGTTCGGGTTGAGCGACAGGAATTCGGGAGTCCAGGTCTCGTTCTTCGCGATGTCGATCATGTGCGGCTCGTAGGGGAGGCCGGTCTCCTCGAGCATGATCGACACCTTCACACCGTTGGGCGTGTTCAGCGAATAGAGCTGGAGCCGGTCGGGGTGCCGGGCCGGCCAGCGGCGGGTTATGGGGAATTGGGAGAGATCGGTCATTCTCACCTCGTCATGCCGGACTTGATCCGGCATCCATGGCCACGGTCGGTGTGTCAGCTGGACAGGTCGGTGTTCATGGATCCCGGATCAAGTCCGGGATGACGGCTCACCGAACACCCGGTCGAAGATCGTGTCGACATGCTTCAGGTGGTAGCCCAGGTCGAAGCTCTCCTCGAGCTGCTCCGGCGGCAGTAGCGCCGACACCTCCGGATCGCCCTTGAGCAGCTCCAGAAGCGACAGCGCCCCGCCGCTCTCCCACACCTTCATCGCGCTTCGCTGCACCAGGGAATAGGCCTGCTCCCGGCTGGCGCCCGCCTGTGTGAGGGCGAGGAGCACGCGCTGCGAGTGGACGAGGCCGCCCATGAGGTCGAGGTTCCTCTGCATCCGTTCGGGGTAGACGAGCAATTTGTCCATCACTCCGGTGAGCCGGGCGAGGGCGAAGTCGAGCGTCACCGTCGAGTCCGGGCCGATATAGCGCTCGACCGAGCTGTGGCTGATGTCGCGCTCATGCCAGAGGGCGACATTCTCCAGCGCCGGGTTCACATAGGATCGGACCATCCGGGCGAGACCGGTCAAATTCTCGGTCAGCACCGGGTTGCGCTTGTGCGGCATGGCCGAGCTGCCCTTCTGCCCGGGCGAGAAATATTCCTCCGCCTCCAGCACTTCCGTCCGCTGCAGGTGGCGGACCTCGGTCGCCAGCCGCTCGACCGAGGCGGCGACGACTCCGAGCGTGGCGAAATACATGGCGTGGCGGTCGCGCGGGATGACCTGGGTCGAGATCGGCTCCACGCGAAGCCCCATCTTCTCGGCGACATGAGCCTCGACCCGCGGATCGACGTTGGCGAAGGTGCCGACCGCGCCGGAAATGGCGCAGGTCGCGATCTCGTCGCGCGCCGCCGCCATCCGCGCCCTCGCCCGGGCGAACTCGGCATGGGCGAAAGCGAGCTTGAGGCCGAAGGTCACCGGCTCGGCATGGATTCCGTGGCTCCGGCCGATCGTCGGAGTGCGCTTGTGCTCGAACGCCCGCCGCTTCAGGACTTCGAGCAGTGCATCCAGATCCTCGATCAGC
>DASVTA010000461.1:0-2264 GCA_036387815.1 Allosphingosinicella sp. | reverse complement strand
TCCTGCGTGCTATTCATGGCGGGCATATAGCGGCTGCGCGGGGATCACCAAGTATCAGGCGGCGGCTTCGACCTCCGCCGCCACCTCGGCTTCGGCCGCGGCCTTGCTCTTGCCCTTCGTCCTGACCTTGTCCTCCGCCCGCGCATCGAGCTTCGCCTGCTCTTCGGGCAGCGCATCGAGGAATTCGATGAAGGCGCGTTCGTAGGCGCTGAGACGTCCTGCAGGGCGGGGCAGCTTCCGCTCGCCGATCGCTCCGGCATCCTTGGCGGCCTCGATCAGGGCTGGATGGACATAGGATTTGCGGCTGATCGCGGCCGTGTTGCCGAGCGCTTCGGCGACGGGCTCGATGACGCTCTTCAGCTTGACGCTGCCATGCTTGCGGTAGCGGCGGATCATCTCCTCGAAGGCGATGGTGCTGGCGCCCCAGGTGCGGAAGTCCTTGGCGGTGAACGCGTCGCCCATCGCCGCCTTGATATAGGCGTTGACGTCGCTGGAGGTGACCGGACAGATGCCGCCGCCGCCGTCGACATATTCGAACAGGTTCTGGCCCGGCAGGTCCTGCGTCCGCTTGGCGATCCGGATGAGATTGCGGTCGGTAAGAGTGACGGTGCGCTTGACGCCGTGCTTGCCGGTGTAGCTGATCTTCAGCCTGCCCCGCTCGACCCTGGCGTGGCGGTTGCGCAGGGTCGTCGCCCCGAAGCTTTTGTTCTCCTTTGCATATTCCTCGTTGCCGACGCGCATCCTGGTGTCGTCGATCAGCCGGACGACCGCGGCGAGCACGGTGTCGCGCGCGGTCGGCTTGCCGGTCAGGTCCTCCTCCACTCTCTTTCTGAGCTTCGGCAGGGCTCGGCCGAAGGCGGCGAGCCGCTCATATTTCGCGGCCTCCTGCTGCATCCGGAAGTCGGGGTTGTAGCGATATTGCTTGCGCCCCCTGGCGTCGTAGCCCGTCGCCAGGATGTGGCCGTTCGGCTTCGGGCAGAACCAGCAGCGCTCGTAGGCCGGCGGCATGCCGACGGAGTTGAGCCGATCGATCTCGTCCCGGTCCGTGATCCGGCTCCCGTCGGGCGCGAAATATTGCCAGTAGCGGCCCCGGCGCTTGCGAGTGATCCCTGGGAGGTTCTGGTCGTCGACGAAGCAGAGCATGGAAGCTTTAAGCGTCCGCTGGCCTCTTCGTTCCGGGATCACCGCTCGGCGCGATGTCCCCGCCTTCACCGAGGCGCTGATCGCGCTCGCCGAAAAGGCCGAGGCGCCGCTGGAGAGGGTCTAGGCCGATCGTCGTGCCGAAGGCCGGAATCCATGAACACCGACGGCGGCGGATATTCTCGAGGGTCCGTGTTCATGGATCCCGGGCTTCGCCGGGATGACGGCTAAGCCGTCACCTGCACCGGCCGCCTTTCCAGCCTCCGGTCGAACAGGCGGTTCAGCGCACGCTGCGCCGGCCGCTCCACCCCGTGGTAGAGCGCGACCGAGGCCAGGAAGGTGAGCAGCAGGAAGGAGGCGACGAGCGCCGGCGGCACGTTCGCCGGATCCTGGACGAACGCGATCTTGAAGACGATGTAGAGCAGGAAGTGGACGAGATAGGTCGAGTAGCTGATCTCGCCCAGATAGCGGAGCGGCCGCGCGGCGAGCGGATTGCCGGAACGGTCGGCGCTGAGCGCCAGCGCGAGCAGCAGGCCCGCGAGGAACAGCGGCACGACCAGGGTTTCCGGAGCGCCCGCTGCGACGCCGAGGAGCAGCGCCGCGGCGACCAAGGCGGCGGCCAAAGCGGCCGCCGCGCCGGGCCTTCCGCACCAGCGCTGCCACAAGGCGCAAACGATCGTTCCCATGGTGAATTCGGTCGCCGCGCGCAGAAGGCCGAAGCGGGGAATGTCCCGGTCGAGCACCGTGGCGCCGTTCCACCCCATGACCGCCGCCAGCAGGAAGGCGAGGAAGAGAAGGGCGGCAATCGCCCAGCCCGCCGGCATCTTCCGCCAGTCGAGCCCCAGGACGAGGATCGGGAAGAGCAGATAGGCGCCGGCCTCGCCGCTGATCGACCAGGAAGGATCGTTCCAGGTCAGTCCGCCGGTGAACCCCCAATTGTGGACGAGGAGGACGTGAAGCGGGAGCTCCTCCCACGGATAATGGACGTTGTTGAGCTCGCCGGCCGCCGCCACCACCGACGCGTAGGCCACCGTCAGCGCCAGGATGAAGAGGTGAAGCGGCCACACCCTCGCCACCCGCCGCGCGAGATATTTGGGGACCGCCTTCATTCCGTCGCGGCGAAG
>DASVTA010000460.1:0-1518 GCA_036387815.1 Allosphingosinicella sp. | reverse complement strand
TCGGACGAGACTTCGCCCGGGCTGGGCTCGCCGGACGCCGCCTTCCCGCCCTGTCGCGACTCCAGGCCGCTTGCCGCCTGCGCAGGCGACGGCGGGCCGCCCTCGCCGGTCGCCGCTCCGTCCTCATCCTCGGTCATGGCCGGCTCCTTTCCGAGCGGCCAACGCTCGGGGGGCGCGGCGTTTCCTGGAAAAACGATCGGATCAAGTCGAGCCGGTGTCCGGCGAAAGGCGATCCATGCCCTAGAAAATGAAAGCGCCGGCGACGAAGGCGACGAGGGCGATCGTCCAGTCCTTGGGCTGCATTCGGCGGATGAAATCCATGGCGGGCTCCTTTGGCTGTATTATTCATATAATACAGCTTGGCGGCCGCTTCAAGCCCCGGGGGCGGGCATGAAGGCGCCGATCGTCCCAGAGGCGGAGGCTGGTGCCGAACCCGTCGTCCCGGCGAAGGCCGGGGATCTCGGCGAGACCTGCTGCGCCCTTTCCGTCATGAGGTCCCGGCTTTCGCCGGGATGACGGGGAGCGGCTCCCCTGCCCGCCTAGATCTTCACCTGGCTGCCCATCTCGACGACCCTGTTGGGAGGGAGGCCGAAGAATTCCATCGGGCTTTCGGCGTTCCGCATCATCCAGGCGAAAAGCTTCTCGCGCCAGATCGCCATTCCGTGGACGGTGGAGGTGAGCGGGGTCTGGCGGGAGAGGAAGAAGCTCGTCTCCATCATCTTGAACGGGAAGCCGCAGCGGTCGATCCGGGCGAGCGCCTCGGGCACGTTCATGTCCTGCATGAAGCCGAAATGGAGGATGATCTTGTAGAAGCCCTCGCCGAGCGCCTCGACCTCCACCCGCCGGTCCTCGTCGATATAGGGCACGTCCTCGATCGCGACCTTGAGGAAGATCGAGCGCTCGTGGAGCACCTTGTTGTGCTTGAGGTTGTGGAGGAGGGCGTGGGGCACTCCGTCCGCCTGGCTGGTCATGAAGACGGCCGTGCCCGGGACCCGCGACGCCGAGCCCGCCGCCGACCTGATGAAGAGCTGGATCGGGATGTCGCCCTGCTTGAGCTGGCGATGGAGCAGCTTGCGCCCCTTGGCCCAGGTGGTGAGCAGGGTGAAGGCGATGAAGCCTATCATCAGCGGGAACCAGCCGCCGCTCGGCACCTTGAGCAGGTTGGCGGCGAAATAGGCGGTGTCGACCAGGAAGAACAAGGCGAGCAGCGCTCCCGCCAGCCACTTGTTCCAGCCCCACAGCGCGAAGAGGACGACGGCGAGCAGGCAGGTGTCGATGAACATCGCGCCGGTGACCGCGATCCCGTAGGCGGCGGTGAGGTTGGACGAGGTCTGGAAGACGAGGACGAGCAGGATCACCATCACCATCAGCGCCCAATTGACCGCCGGAATGTATATCTGGCTCGCCGCCGAAGCGCTGGTGTGGGTGATCTTGATCCGCGGGATGTAACCGAGATGGATCGCCTGCTGGGTGACGGAGAAGGCGCCGGAAATGACCGCTTGGCTGGCGATCACCGTA
>DASVTA010000459.1:0-3439 GCA_036387815.1 Allosphingosinicella sp. | reverse complement strand
TCGGGCTGGATGAAGCCATAGCCCTTGTCCGCGTTGAAGAACTTCACCGTTCCGATGGTCATTTCACTTTTTCCTTTTCCAAGGGCGGGACGCTCGTCGGCCCGCCGGTGCTGCGAGAGGCGAGAAGGAAAAAGGAGCCGCAAAGCGCCAAAGACCGTTCATTTGCGACTGGTAGCGGCACTCTATGTAGGCCCGGAGGGGAAAAATAGCAAATTGACGGGGGTAATCCTCTCCCGCTTTCCGCGGGAGAGGGGGGACCCAAGCCGAAGGCTTGGAGGGTGAGGGTCCTGTGGACTTCGGTGTACAGACCCTCACCTCCCACCGCTTCGCGGCGGGCCCCTCCTCTCCCGCGGAAAGCGGGAGAGGGTTTGACGACGGCTTGCGCTCCGCGCGATTCCACGGGACATTCCTGCCATGGCCCCCGCTCCCGCCCCAAGCACCGCCCGCCGCGATCGGCGTGTCATCCTCGCCTCCTCGCTCGGCACCGTCTTTGAATGGTATGATTTCTACCTCTACGGGCTGCTCGCCACGATCATCTCGAGCCAGTTCTTCTCGGGCGTCAACGAGACGACGGGCTTCATCTTCGCGCTCGCCGCCTTTGCCGCCGGCTTCGCGGTGCGGCCCTTCGGAGCGCTGGTGTTCGGGCGGATCGGAGACCTGGTCGGGCGCAAATATACTTTTCTCGTCACCATGGCGATCATGGGCCTTTCCACCTTTTTGGTCGGGCTGCTGCCCAGCTATGCCAGCGCCGGGGTCGCCGCCCCGGTCGCGCTGGTGATCCTGCGCCTGCTCCAGGGACTGGCGCTGGGCGGCGAATATGGCGGAGCGGCGACCTATGTCGCCGAGCATGCGCCGCCGGGGCGGCGCGGCTTCTATACGAGCTGGATCCAGACGACGGCGACGCTCGGCCTGTTCGCGGCGCTGCTGGTCGTGATCGGGACCCGCACCCTCGTCGGCGAGGAGGCTTTCGCGGACTGGGGCTGGCGGGTTCCGTTCCTGCTCTCGATCCTGCTTCTGGCGGTGTCGCTGTGGATCAGGCTCCAACTCGAGGAGAGCCCCGTCTTCCAGAAGATGAAGGAGGAAGGAACGACCTCCAAGGCGCCGCTTCGCGAGAGCTTCGCGCAATGGGGCAATGGCCGGATCGTGCTCATCGCCCTGTTCGGGGCCGTCGCCGGCCAGGCGGTGGTCTGGTATACCGGGCAGTTCTACGCGCTCTTCTTCCTGGAGAAGACGCTCAAGGTGGACGGAGCGACGGCGAACGTCCTGATCGCGATCGCGCTGGCGCTGGCGACGCCCTTCTTCGTCTTCTTCGGCTGGCTTTCGGACCGGATCGGGAGGAAGCCGATCATCCTGGCCGGCTGCGCTTTGGCGGCGATTACCTATTTCCCCTTGTTCGAGGGGCTGACCAGGGCCGCCAATCCGGCCCTCTACGCCGCCCAGCGGTCGGCGCCGGTGACGGTGATCGCGGATCCGGAAAGCTGCTCGGTCCAGTTCGACCCGATCGGCAGGAACAAGTTCGAAAGCACGAGCTGCGACGTGATCAAGTCGCTGCTCGCGAAATCGGGCGTCTCCTATTCGAACGAGGCCGCCGCGCCCGGCCGGTTCGCCGTTCGCGCGGGCTCGGTCACCGCCGAGATGTTCGAGATCCGCGACACCGCGATGTCGGACCGGGCGGACAACCTGAGGCTGCTTCGGGAGCCGGTGAGCGGCCTTCTCCGGCTCAGCGGCTATCCGGAAAGGGCTGAGCCGGAACGGGTCAACAAGCCGCTCGTCGTCGGCATCCTGTTCCTGCTCGTCCTCTACGTGACCATGGTCTACGGGCCGATCGCGGCCTTGCTCGTCGAGCTGTTCCCGAGCCGGATCCGCTACAGCTCGATGTCGCTGCCTTATCATATCGGCAACGGCTGGTTCGGCGGATTCCTCCCCACCACCGCCTTCGCGATGGTCGCGGCGACGGGGGACATCTATTACGGGCTCTGGTACCCGATCGGGATCGCGGTGCTGACCCTGGTGGTGGGGCTGTTCCTCCTGCCCGAGACGCGCGGGCGGGCGATGGAGTGAGGGGACACTCTGGTGACCGTCACGTGACTGTCACCAGAGTGTCCCCGGGGTCCCAGCCTTCGCTGGGACGACGATCCTTGCGCCACCCTCCGCTTCCGTTAAGGCAGCGCAATGACCCTGCCCTCCGTGCTCCGGCGCCTTCGCCTTCCCGCCATCGGCGCCCCCCTCTTCATCGTCTCCAATCCGGACCTGGTCATCGCCCAGTGCAAGGCGGGGATCGTCGGCTCTTTCCCGGCCCTGAACGCCAGGCCTCAGAGCCTGCTCGACGAATGGCTCCACCGGATCACCGAGGAGCTCGCCGCCTGGGACCGGGACAATCCCGACCGCCCCGCGGCGCCTTATGCGGTCAACCAGATCGTCCACCGCTCGAACGACCGGCTTCAGCAGGACATGGCGACCTGCGCCAAATGGAAGGTGCCGATCGTGATCACCTCGCTCGGCGCGATCGTCGAGGTCAACCAGGCCGTGCACGGCTGGGGCGGGATTGCGCTCCACGACATCATCAACGACCGTTTCGCCCGAAAGGCGGTGGAGAAAGGCGCCGACGGAGTGATCGCGGTCGCGGCCGGCGCCGGCGGCCATGCCGGGACGCTGTCGCCCTTCGCGCTCGTCCAGGAGATCCGGCAGTGGTTCGACGGGCCGCTCATCCTTTCGGGCGCGATCGCCACCGGCCGGGCCATCCTCGCGGCACAGGCCATGGGCGCCGATCTCGGCTATATCGGATCGCCCTTCATCGCGACGCAGGAGGCCAATGCGGCCGAGGCCTACAAGCAGGGGATCGTCGAGGGCCGCGCCGCCGACATCGTCTATTCGAGCCTGTTCACCGGCGTCTCCGGCAATTACCTGCGCGCTTCGATCTCCGCTTCGGGGCTCGATCCCGACAATCTGCCCGAGGGCGATCTGAAGACGATGGATTTCGGCGGCGGCGAAAGCGCGAAGAAGGCTTGGCGCGACATCTGGGGCTCGGGCCAGGGCATCGGCGCGATCGACCGGGTGCGGCCGGCGGGCGAATATGTGGCGGAGCTGATCCGGCAATATCAGGAAGCGAAGGCGGAGCTCTGCGCTCTGTGACCGTCATCCCGGCGAAAGCCGGGACCTGGGGACGAAAAGCCGGGACCTGGGGGACGAGAAGTCTCGGTGGGTCTCCCCGAGATCCCGGCCTTCGCCGGGATGACGCATAAGGCGTCAGAACGACCGTTCCAGCCGGCTCATCAGGCTCCTCGCCGGGCTCGCCTGCGGCTCCGCGCCGGGGGCGGGCGCATCGTCGAGGCGCTTGACCCGGGCGTAGAGGTCGCGGCTGGAGTGGATGAGCGCGACCGCCGCTTCGGGAAGCCTGGGCAGGAGGGCCTCGTCGCTCTCGGGCGCCTCGCCGAGGCGG
>DASVTA010000458.1:0-1557 GCA_036387815.1 Allosphingosinicella sp. | reverse complement strand
TCGGCCTCGAACGGCCCGTAGGCGGACTGCCCCCTCGCCGTGATCGCATAGCCCCCCGCCGTGGCGCGCACGGTGGCGGTGATGTCCCTCAGCCCAATGCCGAAGCCGGGATTGGCGGCCCTGAGCTGGATCTGGGGACTTGTCGCGGTTCCGGTCACCACCACCGCCAGCGCCCCGTAGGCGCGCGACACTCCGGCGGCGCGTATGCTGATCCGGCCGTCCGGCCAGATCGTTCCTCCGCCCGAGGTGATCCGAAGCCCGGGCGAGCTCAGCCGGACGTTGTCGAGCGTGATCACGCCCGCCGGCGTCATCACCACGTCGGCCGCGGCGGTGGCATTGCCTTCGAGCACTCCGGCGGCGCTGGGATTGTCGATCCGCCGGGTGCGGACGGCGATCCGGCCGCTGAGGCCGAAGCCGTTGGCGGCGGTGAACACGTCCATCTTGGTGGTGAGGTCGAGGAGGCCGATCCCCTCCATATGATAGTTGTTCACCGTGCCCTGGATGCCGGCGCGATACTGGCCCTTGGCGAGATCGGCGGCGACGACGACCGTCGCGTTCAGCCGGTCGGAGCGGATCTTGAGATTGTCGGAAACGAGCTTCGTTCCGCTGATGTTGATCGTGCCGTTGACGCCGACATTGGTGAGCAGGCTCCCGAGCGAGGGATCGAGGCCGCTGATCCGGCGGGCGCGCGCCTGGATGGGGAGGCTGATCCGGTCGGCATCGACCTTGGCCCTGCCCCGCGCCTGGAGGAGCTCGACCGTCGTTTCGTTGAAGCTGAGGGTGCGGGCCCGAAGGTCGTAGGCGACGAAGGGCGTCGCGAAGGCGCCGTTCAGGACCATCGCCACCCGAAGATCGGTGCCGTCGATGTTGGGGCCGAGGACCTTCGGCCTGGAAAGGCGGGCGGCGACCTTGAAATCCTGGAACTGGTTGCGGCCCAGATCGAGCATTCCGTCGGCGACGACGGCGACGGCCGGCGACGTGACGCTGAGGCGCGTGTCCGCCCGCCGCTGGTCGAGCTTCGTCGTCAGGTTCACCTGGACCTGCGGCGAGAGCAGGTTCTTCGGAATCCCCGCCGCCATCAGCAGGCCCGGGTTCATCGGTCCGTTGACGGTGAAGGTGCCGTCCCTGGCGCCGACGGCGAGGTCGGCGAATTGCTTGCCGCCGAGCACGGCCTTCGCCCGGCCCCGCCAGTTGGTCCACGTGCCGTTGCCGCCGATCGATGCGACCAGCGGCTGGTTGAGGCCGGACAGCTTGGCGACGAAGCCGTTGGCCGGGGCCTCCACCCGGACTCCCAGGGCGAGGCGGTTCGCGTCCGGGACGGCGTCGATCCGCAAGGCGAGCCTGTCGCCGCCGGGCAGGCCGGGCCCGGCGATCGCATTGGCGTCGAGCGCGACCTGGGCCCGTCCGTCGTCGATGCGGGCGCTTCCGGCGAGGCTCAGGAGGTGGCGATAGCCGGTCACCGGCTGGTCGACGAGCATCCGGTCGATCTTGATCTGGCCGATGTCGACATTGATGTCGGGAAGCATCGGCGCGTTGGGATCGCCGGGCTTGAGCTCC
>DASVTA010000457.1:0-2791 GCA_036387815.1 Allosphingosinicella sp. | reverse complement strand
CCGCCTCGTCCACACGGTGATCGCCGCCTACCTCACCACCGCTTTGGTGGTCGGCGGCGTCGGCGCCTGGCATCTGCTCAAGGGCCGCGACACGGCGGGGGTGCGGAAGATGTTCTCGATGGCGTTGTGGATGGCGGCACTCGTCGCGCCGGTGCAGATTTTCGTCGGCGACCTCCACGGCCTCAACACGCTCGAGCACCAGCCCGCCAAGGTGATGGCGATGGAGGGGCATTTCGAAAGCTATGCGGACGGGGCGCCGCTGATCCTGATCGGGCATCCGGACAGCGACGCCGAGAAGACCCATGTGCTGATCGAGATCCCGAAGCTCTCGTCTTTGATCCTGAAGCACGACGCCAATGCGCCCCTGGCCGGCCTGAAGAGCGTGCCGAGGGAGAACAGGCCGCCGGCGGAGATCGTCTTCTGGTCTTTCCGGATCATGGTGGGCCTGGGCATGCTGATGTTCGCGCTCGGGCTGTGGAGCCTGCTCGCGCGGCTGCGCAAGCGGCTCTACGGCTGGCGCTGGCTGCATCGGTTCGCGGTGGCGATGGGGCCGGCCGGGTTCGTGGCGGTGATCGCGGGCTGGGTTACGACGGAGGTCGGCCGGCAGCCCTGGGTGGTCTACGGCCTGCTTCGGACGAAGGACGCGGTCTCGCCCATCGCCTCGCCGGGGGTAACCGGCTCGCTGATCATGTTCGTCCTGGTCTATTTCGCGGTGTTCGGCGCGGGGACCCTCTACATCCTGAGGCTGATGGCGAAGGCGCCGGAGGTGGGTGGGGAGGAGGAGCCGAGGACTCCGATCCGGACGGCTGGGGTGACGCCGGCGGCCGGGGTGAGGAGGGGCGGATGAGGGCGCGCCGTCATCCCGGCGAAAGCCGGGACCCCAGGACCAGAGGTCGCGGCGGTCTCCCCGAGGCCCCGGCTTTCGCCGGGGTGACGCAATGAGCGTCGACCTCACGATCGTCTGGGCGCTCATCATCGCGTTCGCGGTGGCCGCCGATGTGGTGATGGACGGGTTCGACCTGGGCATCGGCATCCTCTTCCCGCTCTTCCCGGTCGGCAAGGAGCGCGACCGGGCGATGAACGCCATTGCGCCGGTGTGGGACGGCAACGAGACCTGGCTGGTGCTCGGCGGCGGCGGCCTGCTCGCCGCCTTCCCGCTCGCCTACGCGATAATCCTGCCCGCGCTCTACGCGCCCTTGATCGCGATGCTGCTCGGGCTCGTCTTCCGAGGCGTGGCCTTCGAGTTCCGGTGGCGCGATCCCGGCCACAGGCGCTGGTGGGACCTCGGTTTCTTCGCCGGCTCGCTGATCGCCACCTTCGCCCAGGGGGTGACGCTCGGCGCGCTCGTCCAGGGGATCTCGGTGTCGGGACGGCAATATGGCGGCGGCTGGTGGGAGTGGCTGAGCCCGTTCAGCCTCCTGACCGGAGCAAGCCTGGTGGCGGGCTACGCGCTGCTCGGTGCCGGCTGGCTGATCTGGAAGACCGAAGGGCCGTTGCAGGATCAGGCGCGGCGGATGGCGCGGCGGCTGCTTCCCGCCCTGCTCGGGGCGATCGGCCTCGTCAGCCTCGCCACGCCCTTCGTCGAGCCCAAATATTTCGAGCGCTGGTTCGACGCGCCCGGGATATTCGTCGCGCTGCCGATGCCCCTGCTCGTCGCGGGGGCGGCGTTGCTGGCCTGGCGGAGCCTTGGCGGAGCGCGCGACTGGGCGCCGTTCGTCTGGTCGCTGGCGCTGTTCGGCCTGACCCTGGTTGGGCTCGCAATCTCGATCTGGCCCGACGTCATCCCCGGCCGGGTGTCGATCTGGGACGCGGCGGCGCCTTATTCGAGCCAGCTCTTCATGCTCGTGGGAGCGCTCGTCCTCATCCCGCTCATCCTCGCCTACACGGCCTGGAGCTATTGGGTGTTCCGGGGGAAGGTGGGGGAGGAGGGCTATCATTAAGGCGCGGCAGCTCGCCTGGTTCGTAGGCCTGTGGGCGGCGGGCGTGACCGCCGTCGGATCGGTCGCTTACCTGCTTCGCTGGTGGCTTCATTGAGCCGGCCGCTCGCCGCCGCCGGAGCCGCGATGGCCGCCGCGGCGGTGGGCCTCGGCGCCTTCGGCGCGCACGGCGCCAGGGAGATGCTCGGCCAGGAGGCGCTGGGCTGGTGGCAGACGGGCGTCCATTATCAGATGTGGCACGCTTTGGCGCTGCTGGCGCTCGGCCTGGGAGGCGGGGAGCGGGCGAAAGGGCCGGCGGCGCTGCTCGGGGGAGGCGCGTTGCTCTTTTCGTCCACGCTCTACGCAATGGCCTTGGGCGCTCCGCGCTGGCTCGGCGCGGTGACTCCGCTGGGCGGTGCGCTGATGATGGGCGGATGGCTTTGGCTGACGGCGAGCCTGGCCCGCGACCTCCCTCGACAGGAGCGGTAGCGGGAGCCTATTCGAGGTCGAAGCGGATGAACTGGCCCGCTTCGGAATGGCGGACCGACTGGGCCTTCAGAGTGGCGACGATGCCCTTGGGCATCTTGCGGCGGAGCGGGCCCCTTTTGTCGAGGATCAGCGTCCGGGCGCCGAGGCCGCGGGCAAGGGCGAGGCGCTGGTCGCGGCTCAGCGCCGGGTCGAACAATCGTTCGACGGCGGCCTGACGCTCGGCGAGGTCGACGATGCCCGGCTCCGGCCACGGCACCGAGGCCACCCGCTGGCCGGTGGCGACGATCGGCCAGGCCGTCATGTCGTAACCGGCGACCGGCTCCTGATCCGGAATGTCGCGGGTGAGCGCGAGGGCCGAGGCGTAGGCGTTGCCTTGGCGGCTCGCA
>DASVTA010000456.1:0-3543 GCA_036387815.1 Allosphingosinicella sp. | reverse complement strand
CTCGATCCCCGGTTCCGGCGGCGGCTTGATGGACTTTTGAACGAACGACGGCTTCCAAAAAGCCACTGTCGAGCAGGCGCTCTCGTCCCAGGGAGTGTCATGAGCAATCACCCTATCCCGCCTGAACGTTACCTATGCGTTACCTAATGACAAAATAGGTAACAAAAAAATGGCGGAAAACTGGCGCGCCCGGCAGGATTCGAACCTGCGACCCCAAGCTTAGAAGGCTCGTGCTCTATCCAACTGAGCTACGGGCGCGCGCCGGCGCCGCCTGTAGCGCGGTTTCGGGCGGAACGGAACGGCGCCGCTTGCCCGGGTGCGACGATCGAGGCGCCACCCGTCATCGGCTGTCGGGTTTCGCGATTGCGGGCACCGTCTGCTGATGCTGGACGACTCGCCACTCCTCATGGCCGAGGCGCAGGTAGGTGGAGGTGCAATAGGCGCGATAGGATTGGTCGCCGCGCCGCGCCGCCGCCTCGTAGGCCAGGGTGATGAGCCCCTCTTGCGGCCGGCGGATCCGAAGATCCCGAAGCTCCACGCCGGACCAGCGCGGGGTGTCCGCCACCGCCTCGATCGCTTCCTCTCCGCTCATGACGAACGGCGGCTCGGGAAGGACCATCAGGCAGTCGCCGGAGACGTATCGCCGATACACCTCCTCGCCGCCCGTCCACAGCCGCTCCTCGAATTCGCGAACGCGATCGTCATCCATTCAGCCGCTCCTTCCTCGATTCGAAGGCCAAACCGGCGGAGCGGGAGGCCGTTCCTACCTGCTTTGGCCCGTAGCCCGGGCCAGCGGCCACGCCCGACGCCGCCGGGAGCGCTTTCCCGGCGGCCCGGGAGGCGCTAACCTCGTCCGATGGACGGGGGCGAGGTCAAGTCGGTCGAGGGTGCGGCGCTTCGGGGCGCTCATCTGCGCTATTACGACCTCCTCATGGCCGCGTTCGTGGCCATCCTTCTCCTCTCGAACGTCCTGGGAGCGGGCAAGCGGGCGGAGATCGATCTTCCGCTGATCGGGCTTTGGCCGTTCGGCGCCGGGATTTTGTTCTTTCCTCTCTCCTACGTCATCGGCGACGTCCTGACCGAGGTCTACGGCTACGCCCGGGCGCGGCGGTGCATCTGGGCGGGGTTCGCCGCGACCTTGTTCATGGCGGCGATGAGCTGGGTAGTGGTGGCGCTTCCGCCGGCGGCGGATTGGCCGGGGCAGGAGGCTTATGAGTCTGTGTTCGGGCAGGTGCCGCGTATAGTCCTTGCCTCGGTCGTCGCCTTCTGGGCGGGCGAGTTCGCCAACTCCTACGTCCTCGCCAGGATGAAGCTTCTGACGAAGGGGCGGCATCTGTGGTCCAGGACCATCGGCTCGACCTTCGTGGGGCAGGGGATAGACAGCCTCATATTCTACCCGCTCGCCTTTTATGGCGCTGCGGGGTGGCCGGTGGAGGCAATGCTCGCGGTGATGGCGAGCCAGTTCGCGCTCAAGGTCTCGTGGGAGGTGCTGCTGACCCCGGTCACTTATGGGGCGGTCGGTTTCCTGAAACGGCGCGAAGGGGTCGACGTCTATGACGAGGGCACCGATTTCACGCCCTTCCGCGCCCGGGTCTGACCGGTGGGACCGTTCCAGCAAACCAAGCACGCCCTCGTCCAGCTGGCCGGCCTGCCGAAGGACGCGCTGCACATCTATGTCGGCCTCGCCGTCTTCCTCGCCGCCGCGGCTTTGCTTCGCCGGCCGCTGGGAAGCTGGGTCCCCATCGCCGCGGTCGCCGCCGCCGCGCTCGCCGGCGAGATTTGGGACCTGCTCGACACGCGCGCCGCCGGCGCCCGGATCCACTGGGACCGCAATTGGCACGACATCTGGAACACGTGCTTCTGGCCGTTCCTGCTCTTCCTCCTGGCCCGCTACACGACGCTTCTGAGCCGGCGCTCCTGACGCCGCCGCCGCGGACACGTTTGAAACACTTCTCCCGCGCCCGC
The DNA here is from genome assembly GCA_036387815.1 of Allosphingosinicella sp. Taxonomy (GTDB): domain Bacteria; phylum Pseudomonadota; class Alphaproteobacteria; order Sphingomonadales; family Sphingomonadaceae; genus Allosphingosinicella. Next base: position 1,578 of record DASVTA010000456.1, on the reverse strand, counting down.
GACATCGCTCCGCAATAAGCCCGGCGCAAATGCATCCCCGTCGTCCGGCGCCGTTCGCGGTGGGCGATCCGTGGGAGTGAAGCGTAGATGAACTGCAATCCGATCCGGGTCGGCTGACCCGCGGGCGGACGAGCGCCTTCCCCCCTTCGCGAACCATCATGACCCGTCCTCGCCTCTCCGGCGGGGACAAAGCCCCCTCATGCCCGACCGACGGGCCAGTACAGGAGTAAGGACAATGGCAATTCTGAACGGCACCCACAAAGCCGACACGATCAACGGAACCGCCCAGAACGACAGCATCTTCGGCGACAACGGCAACGACATCATCAACGGCGGCGCCGGCGACGATCACATCGACGGCGGCAACGGCAGCGACCTCCTTTCCGGCGGCGCCGGCAACGACGTGATCGACGGCGGCAACGGCCAGGACACGCTCCTGCTCGCCGGCAACCGCGCCGATTACCGGATCATGGAAGGCTTCAGGGGCACGGTCATCGTCCGCGACCTGCGCGCCGGCTCGCCCGACGGCAGCGACCGGATCATCAACGTCGAGCGCATCCAGTTCGCCGACGGCACCTTCAAGCTCGCCGACCTCATCCAGGCCAATGTCGCGCCCGTCGCCCAGAACGATTCGCTGACCCTGTCGGAAACCGCCGGCAAGACCGAGATCAGCTCGATCCTGCTCGCCAACGACAAGGACGCCGACGGCGACGCGCTCGTCGTCAGCTCGGTTCAGGCCATCTCCGCCAAGGGTGCCGCCGTCAGCATCGGCCCGGACGGCAAGGTGAGCTACGACGCCGGCTCGATCTTCGCCGATCTCGACAATGGCGAGACCGCGACCGACAGCTTCACCTACACCGTCACCGACGGTAACGGCCACGTCTCCACGGCCACCGCGACGGTGACGATCACCGGCATTTCGCAGAACAGCGCGCCGGTCGCGGTCAACGACCTGCTCGGGCTCGCCGAGGATGCCGGCAAGGCCGACCTGACCGCGCTCCTTCTCGCCAACGACACCGACGCCGACGGCGACGCGCTGAAGGTGACCGGCGTCCAGGCGGTCAGCAACCGGGGCGCGTCCGTCACCGTCGATGCGGCCGGCAAGGTCCATTATGACGCCGGAGCGATCTTCTCCTATCTGGACGGCGGCCAGACCGCCACGGACACCTTCACCTACACGGTGACCGACGCCTCCGGCGCCACGTCCACCGCCAGCGCTACCGTCAAGATCAGCGGCACCACCCAAGCGCCCGACTTCTACTTCTACGTTCCGGAAGACGGCGAGAACACGGAGATGCTGTCGATTCTCGAGGAATATTTCGCGATGGACATCGACAGCGTGGTGCAGCCGACGATGGGCGGAACGGTCAAGTTCGACGACATGGAAGGTATCCTGTCCTTCTCCGCCGACCATGACAGCTTCGACCGCCTCCTCCCCGACCAGAGCATGGAGAGCTACTTCACCATCGTGGGCGCCAATGGCGAGAAGAAGCTGATCGGGATGGTCATCGAGGGCATCAACGACGAGATCGTCGCCGGCGACGACGCCGTCGCGGTCGGCGAGGGCGCCACCACCGG
>DASVTA010000455.1:0-7290 GCA_036387815.1 Allosphingosinicella sp. | reverse complement strand
CGGTTTTCGAGACCGCCCCGATCGACCACTCCGGCACCTCTCCGCAATAAGGATTCGCCCCTGCTCGCGCGGGGGCCGGTCGACAGGCGGGGCGCTTAGCTCAACCGTTCCGGCTTGCCAAGGTGTCGGTCCCCCTTGTGCTCGCTTGCCTGCCGCCCGCCAGGCCCTACATAGGGATGGTGATGGAACGGACCGACAAATTCCTCTCCGGCAATGCCGCCGCGCCGCTCGCGCCGCCGGTCGCCCACGCCCGCTTCGCCATCGGCGAGGTGGTTCGGCACCGGCTGTTCGACTTCCGGGGAGTCATCTTCGACGTCGACCCGGTCTTCGCCAATAGCGAGGACTGGTATGAGGCGATCCCGGAGGACATCCGTCCGCCCAAGGACCAGCCTTTCTACCACCTGCTCGCCGAAAACGGGGAATCGAGCTACACCGCCTATGTCAGCCAGCAGAACCTGCTCGCCGACGAGAGCGACGAGCCGGTCGACCACCCCGCCATCTCCGGCCTGTTCGACACCGTCTCGAGAGGCCGCTACCGGCTCAAGCGCGAGCACCGGCACTAGCGTTTTCGAGCTGGCTGGAACAGCAAGCGGCTCGGAAAACGCGGCTCAAATGATCTGGAGCGATTCGACCTTGGTCGAACGGGCTCTAGTTTCGCCGCGGCCCGTCCGGCGCGGAGCGTTCCTGCCCTTCGGACCGGCCGGATCGACCTCGAATGTTGACTTTGGCCCTCCCCTCCCCTAGCTGCGCACTTCCTCCCGCGGGGGTCTTCCCCGGCGGGCACATGCATTTGAGTTGAGAAAAAGCCATGTTCGCAGTCGTGCGCACGGGCGGCAAGCAGTATCGCGTCGCCGCCGGAGACAAGATCGTCGTCGAGAAGCTCGCTGGAGAGGCGGGCGAAACCATCCAGCTGGGCGACATCCTGCTCGCCGGCGAGGGCGCTGACCTGCGCTCGACCGACGGGCTCACCGTCTCCGCCGAGATCATCGCCCAGGCCAAGGCCGACAAGGTGATCATCTTCAAGAAGCGCCGCCGGCACAATTACCGCCGCAAGAAGGGCCATCGCCAGCAGCACACGATCCTGAGGATCACGGCCATCGGCGACGAGAAGGCCGAAGCTCCGAAGGAGACGGCGAAGGCCGAGAAGCCCGCGCAGGAAGCTCCCGCCGCCGCTCCGGCCGCGGCCGCTCCGGCCGCCGATGCGCCCGCCGCCGAGGCTCCGAAGAAGACGAAAGCGAAGAAGGCGGACGCTCCGGAAGCTCCCGCCGCCGCCGAGCCGCAGCCCCAGGCGCCGCTCAAGGTCGACGGCGCCGAGAGCGAGATGGTCGACAGCCCGGTCCCGGCCAAGAAAAAGGCTTCGCCAAAGAAGCCCGCCGCTGATACAGACGCGTAAACCTTCGAAGAGATAAGAGCTTAGTCATGGCACATAAGAAAGCAGGCGGATCCTCACGCAACGGTCGCGACAGCGCGGGCCGGCGTCTGGGCGTCAAGAAGTTCGGCGGCGAGACCGTGCTCGCCGGCAACATCATCGTGCGTCAGCGCGGCACCCGCTGGTATCCGGGCACCAACGTCGGAATCGGCAAGGACCATACCCTCTTTGCGCTTACCGACGGCCGGGTCTCGTTTCGCGACGGGAAACTGGGCCGCAAGTTCGTCTGCGTCGACATGCCGCAAACGAGCGAAGCAGCGGAATAGGGACGCGCCGAGAAAGGGCCGTCCCCAGGAGGGGCGGCTCCAGGTCTCAGCAGAGAACCGAATTCGAGGGAGAGGAGCCGCCGGGTTTCTCTCCTTTTTCGTGTCTCCCTCGAAATTGTCGGCAGACCGTCACTCTTGCGGGGTAGCGGAACGCCGGCCGGAAGGGAGGACGAGACATGTTCGTGAGGACCCAGAGACTGCTGCTGCGGCCCGGCTGGAGCCAGGACGCCCCTGCCCTGTTCGGAGCGATCGGCGACGAGCGGATCGTCCGCAACCTCGCGACCGCGCCCTGGCCTTATCGGCCCGAGGACGCCGAGGCCTGGCTCGCGACCGAGCGCAAGGCCTCCGAGCTCTCCCCGCTCATCTTCCTGTGCACCGGCGCCGCGCCCGAGCTGATCGGGGGTATCGGCCTCGGCCGCAGGCCGACCGGCGAGATGGAGTTCGGCTACTGGATCGCGAGGGCCCACTGGGGCCGCGGCTATGCCACCGAGGCCGGGCGGGCGGTGATTGAGACCGTTCGCCACGGCCTGCGCCTGAAGAGGCTCGGCGCCGGCCATTTTCTGGACAATCCAGCCTCGGGCCGGGTGCTTGAGAAACTGGGATTCCGGTCCACCGGAACTATCGTCCTCCATCACAGCGCCGGCCGCGGCGAGGCGGCGCCCTGCCGGCTGTTCGAGATGGATCTCGATGAGGAAAAGGAAATCGCACCGGCGGCCATGGCGGCATGATCTGCCCCCCCATGCGGAGCATGGGGAGGCAATCAGGCGGCGACGGACTCCAGGCTGCGCTCCGCTTCGGCGATAAGCTTGCGGTCGTCATGCTTCCAGGGGTGGAATCCGGGCAGGAAGAACTTCAGCCAGCCGACGAGGATCTTCCGGAACATGCCGGGGCTGATCATCGCGTACCAGAACAGGCCGGCCCAGGCGCGGGGACCGCGAATCCCGTCCTGCTCGAGAAGCATCAGGGCGCCGTGGCTGCGCTCGACGAAGAAGTTCTTGGTCACCTTGAGCATCACCAGCGACTTGACCATCCAGCGTTTGCGGCGCGGCCAGTTGCGGGTCGCGTGGAGCCAGGTGTCGTAGGCGACGCCCTTATGCTCGATCTCCTCCATCGAGTGCCAGCGCCACAAGGCCGCCGAATGGGCATCCGCGCCCCTGAGGTGGCGGGGGTTGCTCAGCAACTGGTTGGCGAGGATCGCGGTGAAATGCTCCAGGGCCATGGTCGCGGCGAGATTGACGATCGGCGGCCGGCTCTTCGTCTCCTCGATCCGGTAGTCGACGCACGCCTCGAGCGGAGCAATGTCGTATCCCGCCTCCACCGCGCGGCGGTTGAAGGCGACATGCTCGCGGCTGTGCATCACCTCCTGGGTGGTGAAGGCCCTGATCTCCTCGGCCAGCTTGGGCGGAGCATCGTCCCGGAAGGCGCGGACGCTTTCGACGAAGAAGGCCTCGCCCTTGGGGAAGGTGACCGAAAGCGCGTCGTAGAGGGCGCTGCCGTAAGGATTGCCGGCAAGCCACCAGCGCTCGGTCTTGCCGCCTCGGCCGAAGCGGCGGTCACGCGGAGTGATGGTGAGATCGATGGGCGTGACCTGGTTCAGTTCCTGCTCCCGTCGTCCGGCGAAAGCCGGGACCCATGAACACGGACCTTGTCGACCCGGCGATTCCCGTGTTCATGGGCCGGATCAAGTCCGGCATGACGAACATCACATACTTACATAAATGTCAATAGTGCGCGAACGCCTCTCCCCCGAAGAAAGCCGCTCCGCCGCGCTCGAGGCGGCGCGCGCGCTGCTCATCGAATCGGGGCCGCAGGCGGTGACGCTGAAAGCGGTAGGCGCCCGGATCGGCAAGACCCACGGCAACCTCCTCCATCATTTCGGTTCGGCGGCGGGCCTTCAGGGCGAGCTCGCCCGGCTCATCGGAGAGCGGGTGACGGCGGAGATAGCGCGAGTCGTCGAGCGCGAGCGCCAGGGTCAGGCGGATCCGCGCGAAATCGTCGACCGCACCTTCGACGCGTTCGACCGCGAAGGCGCGGGAGCGCTCGCCGCCTGGATGATCCTGTCCGGCAATCGCGACGCCCTGAACCCGATCCTCGACGCCATCCACCGGCTCGTCGACCAGCTCGGCGCCGGACATGAGGATCGGCCGGTCCACGAGACGACCTTATGGCTGGTGCTCGCAGCGCTCGGCGATTCGCTGATGGGCAGCCCAATGGCGAGCGCCCTCGGACTTCCGCGCGAGCAGGCGCGCGAGATCGCGACCCGGCATCTGGTCCAGATGGCGGGGGAGCGCCGGGAAGGTTGAGGACCCGCGTCATCCCGGCGAAAGCCGGGACCTCGGGGAGAGCCGTCGAGCCGTTAGCGGCCTGAGGTCCCGGCTTTCGCCGGGATGACGATTACCCTACATCCCCGCCATGCACTTCCTAGACCAGGCCAAGATTTTCGTCAGCTCCGGCGCGGGCGGCCCCGGCGCCGTCGGCTTCCGGCGCGAGAAATATATCGAATATGGCGGTCCCGACGGCGGCGACGGCGGCAAGGGCGGCGACATCGTGTTCGAGTCGGTCGAGGGTCTCAACACCTTGATCGACTTCCGCTACACGCAGCATTTCCGCGCCCCGCGCGGCAAGGGCGGGGCCGGGCAGAACCGCACCGGGGCCGGCGGCGACGATCTCCTGATCAAGGTCCCGGTGGGCACCCAGGTCCTTTCCGAGGACAAGGAGCATGTGCTCGCCGACTTCACCCGGCCCGGGCAGCGGATCGTCTTGCTCAAGGGCGGCGACGGCGGCCGCGGCAATGCCAGTTACAAGACCTCCACCAACCGGGCGCCGCGCCAGCACGGCACCGGCTGGCCCGGCGAGGAGATGTGGGTCTGGCTCCGGCTGAAGCTGCTCGCCGACGTCGGTCTCGTCGGGCTTCCGAATGCGGGGAAATCCACCTTCCTGAACGCCGTCACCAACGCCCAGGCCAAGGTCGGCGCCTATCCCTTCACCACGCTCCACCCCAAGCTCGGGGTGGTTCGCCACCGCGAGCGCGAGTTCGTCATCGCCGACATTCCGGGCCTCATCGAGGGCGCCGCGGAAGGGGCCGGGATCGGCGACCGCTTCCTCGGCCACATCGAACGGTGCCGGGTCCTCCTCCATCTGGTCGATTCGGAGGTCGAGGATGTGGCGGAAACCTACCGCACGGTTCGGACCGAACTCGAAGCCTATGGCGCCGGGCTCGCCGACAAGCCGGAAGTGATCGCCCTCAACAAGTCGGACACGCTAGACGACGAATTGATCGCCGCCTTGTCCGCCGAGCTGGAGGCGGAGGCGGGCGCGAGGCCCCTTCCCCTCTCCGGAGTCACCGGCGCGGGCGTGGAAGCGGTGCTGGACGCTCTGCTTCCGCATGTCGCCGCGGCGAAGGCGGCCGCGCACGCCGATGAGGAAGAGACGGGCCCATGGTCGCCGCTCTAAATCCTCCCCGAGCTTGCTCGGGGAGGGGGGTGAAGGCGCTCGGCATCCCGGGGGGATGCCGAGAACCGGAACCGGCTGCGCAGCAGCCGCGGGGCGAAGCCTGGTGGAGGGGTAAATGACGCAGGCCTGTGCCAGCTACCCCTCCACCACACTTCGTGTGGTCCCCCTCCCCACCGCTTCGCGGCAGGGAGGATTTTGAGGCCATGCCCCGGAAAGGTCAGAAGATCCGAACCCTGGCCGTCACCGGCGGCACCGGGTTCGTCGGCTCCCATCTGCTTCGCCTGGCCTTGGCCGAAGGCTATGACGTCCGTGCGCTCACCCGCGGCTGGAAGCCGCCCGAGGATGAGATATGCTGGGTCGACGGCGCCCTCGACCGCCCGGAGACGCTGGTGAAGTTGTGCGCCGGCGCCGACGCGGTCATCCACCTCGCCGGTGCGATCAACGCCCGATCGCGCGCCGAGTTCGAGGCGGTGAACGCGGGCGGCGCCGCGAATATGATCGACGCCGCCCGAAAGGCCGGGGTGCGCCGCTTCGTCCATATTTCCTCCCTTGCCGCGCGGGAGCCGCAGCTCTCCAACTACGGATGGTCCAAGGCCAGATCCGAGCGGCTGGTCGCCGCCTCGGGCCTGGACTGGACGATCGTCCGGCCGCCCGCCGTCTACGGGCCCGGCGACCGCGAGACGTTCGAGCTGTTCAAGATGGCGCGGCGGGGCATGGTCGCACTTCCGCCCGGCGGCCGTTTCTCCGTCATCCATGTCGAGGACCTGTGCCGGCTGATCCTCGCCCTGGTCGACGACGCTGACAGCTGGGCGGAGACCTACGAGCCGGACGACGGAGTGGAAGGCGGATGGCAGCACCGCCATTTCGCCCGCACCCTCGGCAGGATCTACGGCCGCCGGGCCGTCACGCTCGCCATGCCCCGGCCGGTGCTTCGGCTCGCCTCGGGGCTGGACCGGCTGTTCCGGCGAGGCAATGCGAAGCTCACGGCGGACCGCGTCGGCTATTACTGCCATCCCGACTGGGTGGCCGCGGCGGACAAGCGGCCGCCCGAGCGGCTCTGGCGGGCACAGGTGAAGACGGCGACCGGCCTCAAGCAGACGGCCGACTGGTACCGGGAGCAGGGCTGGCTGAAATAGGGTTGGCTGAAGTAGGGCTAGGCCGTATCGACATTCAGGGGATTCCCCATTGGCTTGATGTCTGATTCATAGGTTTCCGTCTTCTGAGGCGGAGGCTGCGATGGGGATCAAGCGGTACGAGGTGAGCGAGCGGCAATGGGAGCGGATCGGTCCGATGCTGCCTGGCAAGTCGAGCGATCCGGGCCGGACGGCGTCGGACAACCGGCTGTTCGTGAACGGGGTTTTGTGGGTGCTGCGTTCGGGCGCCCGCTGGTCGGACCTCCCGGAGCGCTACGGCAAGTTCAAGAGCGTGCACAAGCGCTTCACCCGCTGGGCCCGGGCCGGGGTGTGGGAGCGGGTGTTTCAGGCGCTGACGAGGGATCGGGATAACGAGTATCTGATGATCGACAGTGCGATCGTCAGAGCTCACGCCCAGGCCGCCACCGGCCAAAAAGGGGGGTCAAAAACCAGGCTCTGGGGCGTTCCCGAGGAGGACTGACCAGCAAGTGGCACATCGCCGACACGTTCGGTCGGCCGCTGCGCTTCCTCCTCACCGGCGGTCAGATCCACGACGCCACCCAGGCCCTCGCGCTGCTCAAAGGCCTGGCCGCCCGGCACGTGATCGCCGACAAAGCCTATGACGCCTACGCCATCCTCGACCATGTCGAGGCGAGCGGCGCCATCCCGATCATCCCCCGCAAGACCTGCATGCCCCGCCAACGAGCGTTCGACCCCGCAATCTACAAGCATCGCAACCAGATCGAGCGCACCATCGGCAAGCTCAAGCAACTCCGCCGAATCGCCACCCGATACGACCGCCTGCCGGAAAACTACCTCGCCAGCCTATACCTCGCCTCACTCAGCTTCTGGTGCTGCTGAATGTCGATTCAGCCTAATTCCTCCCCGAGCTCGTCTCGGGGAGGGGGACCAGCCGAAGGCTGGTGGAGGGGCAATGCGCGGGCCGTTTACCCCTCCACCACGCCGCTTCGCGTCGCGGTCCCCCTCCCCGAGCAAGCTCGGGGAGGAT
>DASVTA010000454.1:0-2047 GCA_036387815.1 Allosphingosinicella sp. | reverse complement strand
AGCTTCGTCTCCCGCTGCACCGTGTGCGACCTGCCGATGGTCAAGCTTCCGGGCCTCGCCTGGCAGCTTCGGCCGAAGGCGGCCTGAGCCATGGAAGACGTCCGCCCCCGCCGCGCCAAGTCGCTCAGCTTCGTCATGGCCGCCTTCCTGATCGCGCTTCCCGCGATGATCCTCCTCTATTCCTGGTCGACCGGGCGCTGACGCCGGCGGTCAGGTGCGGGCCGAGGCGCAGCCGCGGCGGCTCGCCCATGCATAATTATGCATGACCCCGGCCGTTCGCCGCGCTCGGCCGGCTTCGGATCGGCGGCCAGGGGACGGCTTCCGGGCGGCGCGGCGGCTGTCCTTTCCTCAACTACCCTCCACATTAGTGGCGATTAGTGGCGATTAGTGGCGATTAGGGGCGATCCCGGGCGATTGGTGGCGGTTCGAGGCGATCTCGCGCTTATCGGGGCATTGGCCGAACCTGCCTCACCTTCGGCGGCTCGGGACGGTCTCTTCGCGCCGCCGGCGGGCGCGGGGTCCGGCGGGGAAGCGCCGCCGGACCCCGGCCCCCGGCTCAGGCCAGAGCCTTGTAGACGCCGTAGAGGCTGGTGAGGGTAAGCAGGCAGCCGACCAGGAGGAGCAGGCGCTTGGCCGGGATCTTCTTGACGACGAGGGCGCCGAGCGGCGCGGCGAGGACTCCGCCGATGAGGAGGCCCAGGGTCGCGATCGTGAACGCCGCCCAGCCCAGGGTCGCGATGAAGGTCGCCGAGATGGTGAGGGTGAGAACGAATTCGGAGGCGCTGACGGTGCCGATCGTCCGGCGCGGCTCGCCGCCCTGGACGAGCAGATTGCCGGTGACGACCGGGCCCCAGCCGCCGCCGCCCGCCGCGTCGAGGAACCCGCCGGCGAGGCCGAGCGGCTCGACCACCCGCGGCGGCTTGTGGGCCGGCGGATAATGGAAGCCGCGCCAGATCAGGTAGAGGCCGATCGCGGCGAGATAGGCCAGGACGAAGGGGCGGGCCACCCCGGCGTCGACGTTGGAGAGGACATAGGCTCCGAGCACTCCGCCGATCACGCCCGGGATCGCAAGCCGGGCGAACAGCTTCCAGTCGACGTTGCGGTGGTAGATGTGGCTCGCGCCCGACACTCCGGTGGTGAACGTCTCGACCGTGTGGACGCCCGCGGACGCCGCTGCGGGCGGGACTCCAAGGCTGAGCAGGAGCGTTGTCGAGATCACTCCGAAGGCCATTCCCAAGGCGCCGTCGACCAGCTGCGCGGCGAAGCCGACGGCGATGAACGGAAGGAGGTCCATCAAGCCGATCTCGCCCGCGAACATGCTCGTCTCTCCTCGACCGGCCGATGGCGGTACGAGCGCCACCAGAAACTCAATCCGGCGGGTTGACAATAGCCCCGCTCAAAAAGCGAAAGCGTTGCCCGGGGCGGGGCGGGCGCGGCAAGTTTCTTCCAAGACATCCCGGCCTGGGAGAAGGATCGACCCGCGGCGGTGAGGCGAACGGCCGCGAGCACCCCGCGAATCGGGCGCGGCGGCCGCGATCGGGGGCGGCGGATCCGAGCGTGCTGGAGAGGGGGGAGGGGCCCGCCGCGGCGCGGCAGGATCGCGCGGCGGGCCCGCGGACGGCTAAGATTTGGGGGTGCCGCCCGTCGCTCCCTTGTTCAGCGTCCGGGCGGCCCGAGGAATGCGCCCTAGGCACATTTTGTGCACCGGCCCATCTCCTCGAAAAAGCGCGGCTAGGCCGCCTTCAGCACCCCGTCGCGAAGCGCGTCGTTGGCGAAGCGGGCGACCGCCTCGAGCTGCTTCCTGACGAATTCGAGGGTGGCCGGATCCTGCTGGCGGGCCGGCGGGAAGCAGATCTCGCCTCCCTGCGCGCGTTCGAGATAGCCGCGCTCGATCAGCGTGCTGACCTTGCGCCGCGTCGTCTCGCGGTTGAGGCCGGTGGCCGACGCGATCGAGCTGATGTTGCAGCCCGCGGCGAGCCCGGGCGGGAGCGGCGTCATGACGCTTCGGTAAGGCTCGGGAAGGTCGATCCGGGTCAGCCGCTCGCCC
>DASVTA010000453.1:0-2665 GCA_036387815.1 Allosphingosinicella sp. | reverse complement strand
CGCCGCCGCCAGCCGAGCCGGCGCCGCCGGTTGAGCCACCGCCACCCCCGGTCCTGGAGGCGGCGGCCGAGCCGGAAGCGCCCGCCCAGGCGGCCTGTCACTTCGCCGCGGAGATGCAGCCCACGCCGCCGCTCGGAGTGCCGGTGCCGCTTTTCGTCACCATCTCGCCCGACCGGATCGTGACGGCGGGAGGAGCGGCCGCGGCCGCTACCCCCGAAGCCGTCGCCGTGGACGAATCGCGCCCGCTGGAGATCGAGATCATGCCCGGCCGGAACTGCCGGGTCGTGGGCGCCGACGATTCGCCCCGAACCGCAACCGAGCGCACCGAGGGTCCGGCCCTCCGCAGGGTGCCCGTCCCCGGCCGAAGCGCCGTGTCGCTTCGCTTCGAGATCGAAGGCTTCGCCCCGGGAGAGGCCGAGATCTTCGTCGAGGCCCGGCAGGGGGCCCGCCTGCTCGCCTCCTTCCTCCTCAAGCCGGTCTTCACCCTGAGCTCCGAGGACCGGCTGTCGGTCAGCCAGGTGGCGCGTCTCAGCGCCTCCGTCGAGGATGAGCCGGCGGTGCTTCGGATCCACGAGATGCAGCTCGCCAACGGCAGTCTGCGGCTGCGGTTCGAGCTTTCCTCGGAAGATCCGAACATATTCATCCAGCAGGACGTCGACCTTCGTCCCAACTTCAACCTCGCCGCCTTCGTCGGCGCTTTCCTGGCGAAGCTCGAAAACGCGTATGACGTCGAGGATTACGAGGGCACCCTTCGCCGGATCCGCGACTTCTCGATCGTCAGCACCAACGGCCTCATCCCCGAAAAGGTGCGGCAAGAGCTTTGGAGGCACCGCGAAGGCATAAGGGCGATCCAGGTCATCTCCGAGAACCCGCTCATCCCCTGGGAGCTGCTCTACATCACCGATCCGTCGGCGCGGGACCGCGGCCGCGACGGCTTCCTCTCGGAATGGGGCCTCGTGCGGTGGATGTACAACGCCCGCTGGCCGTCGCGGCGGATGAAGCTGAGGGACGACGGCGTGTTCTTCGTGATCCCGGATTATGCCGATGGCCGCCAGCGGCTGGACGGCGCCGAGGAGGAGCGGCAGATGCTTCACGCCCGCTTCCCGCGCGCGGGCGCGGTGGAGGCGAACAGCGCCGACGTCGCCGACTTCCTTCGCACCCGCGGCGGCGAGTGCGACCTGCTCCACTTCGCCTGCCATGGCGAGGCGAAGCAGGAAGCGGTGCTGAGCTCCGACCTGATGATGAAGGGGTCCAGCCGCGGCGGCCGGATCGTCGAGGATCTGCTCGGCCAGGAGACGGTGAAGCTGGAGTCGGATTTCGGCGCCGGCGCGCCCTCCGGCATCGTCTTCGTCAATGCCTGTCAGACCGGCCGCACCGGCGAAGGCATCGCCGGAGTCATGGGCTTCGCCGATTCCTTCCTCAGGCCGGCCGGCGGACAGGGCGCCAACGCCTTCATCGGCGCTTTGTGGTCGGTCGACGACAAGCTGGCCCTGACCTTCGCCGACACGCTTTACGGGAGGCTCCTCGCCGGCGATTCGCTGATCGAGGCCACCGGAAAGGCACGCGAGGCCTGCAAGGCCAACCGGGACTTCACCTGGCTCGCTTACTCGATCTACGGCCATCCGTTCGCGCGCGTCACGGCCTGACGGACCTCGCCGGCCCCTGAGCCGGCCGCCCCTTCATTCCGGGCGAGACCGCTTGTCCGTGGCCGACGCCTAGGCCTTCGCGATGCCCTTCTCCCCATCGCGAGCCGTCAACGCGCGCGCTCGCCGCCCAGGGAGCGGCTGTAGAGCCAGCCGATCCCGATCAGGCTGAAGCCCAAAGCGACGAAGGAAGCGATCCGCATCAACCCCTCCAGCCCCGAGGCGTCGAGCAGGAAGACCTTCGCGACCGCGCCCAGCATCAGCACGAGCGACCCGATCCGCCAGTCGCTCGATCGCCGTCTCATGCCCCAGAGCAGGAAGCCGGTCGCGAGCGCCACCGCCAGGATCGAGCGTGCGATGTCCTCTCCCTGCGACAGTCCCGGAGCGACCAGGATCGATCCGTGGACGAGCTGGCGCAGGGTCGAGTAGGCGAGCAGGACGGCGAGCAGCATCTGCGCGACGGCGCGGGGCCGCTCGAAGCGGGGGAAGAGACCCGCCTCGATCCGCGGCGCCAGCGCCAGCAGCGCCAGCGGCAGCCCGTAGACGCAGGCGAGCAGGTTGAGCAGCGGCAGCCGCCCGACGCCCTGCTCCGCCCACAGCGGGTTGTGGAGGACGAGGCTGTACCAGACGAGGTGGGCGAGCGCGGCCCCGCCAAGCGCAAGGGCTCCGCTGCGGAAGCCGAGCTTCCACGCGGCGGCGGCCGCGCCCAGCAACAGGGTCTCCCAGAGGGTCCGCTCGGCCAGGCCCCAGCCGGCGAAATCCGCCGCCTGCAGCCCGACGAGCTGCTTGAACGCGACGTGCGCGGCGACGAGGCCGAGGGCGAGCGCGGCGGCGAAGGCCGCTCGGCGCACCTCCGCCTCCACCTGCCGGGCCGCCGCCCAGGCCGATGCCGCGATCAGTAGCGCAGGCGCGAGCAGCCGCTGCATCGAATCGCGCATTTGGGGAAGCTCGCCGGCGAACAGCGGGTTGCCGGCCAGCGAAGCCAAAGCCGCCGTCGCCCAGAGGAGCAAGGGCACCAGCGT
>DASVTA010000452.1:0-1979 GCA_036387815.1 Allosphingosinicella sp. | reverse complement strand
TCTTCCTCACTCGGGAGAACCCCTCCACCACGCTTCGCGCGGTCCCCCTCCCCGAGGCAAGCTCGGGGAGGGGGACCGCTCTCATTTTCTGGAGATGTGGCGGCGGCGGATCAGGGGCAGGTGAATTCCTCCCCCAGCTTGCTGGGGGAGGGGGACCGCGGCGCGAAGCGTCGTGGTGGAGGGGCAATGCCGAGTCCGAAACACCCCTCCACCACGCTTCGCGCGGTCCCCCTCCCCGAGGCAAGCTCGGGGAGGGGGACCGCTTCCCCCCGGGCCTTCGGCTTGGGTCCCCCCTCTCCGGCGAAGGACGGAGAGGAAGAGAGTGCGTTGACTTGGCGGCCTCGACTGTTCACAGCGCGCTTGCCGCCGGCCCGAAAGCCGGTGTGCGCGCGGGAGAGGGCGGAGGATCGCGAGATCCGATGCCGCCGAAGGAGCAACCGCCCCGGAATCTCTCAGGCACAAAGGACCGCGCGCGCAAAGGCACTCTGGAAAGCGTCCGCCTTCGCGCAAGGCTTCGGCGGACCACCGAAGGGGTAACCCGCCTCAGCCTCGGCGACGGCGGGGAAAGCTCTCAGGTTTCAGTGACAGAGGGGGTTGCTTGCGACCGCGTCCTGTTTCGGGCGTTGAAGCGGCTCCCTTGGAGACTGGACATGAGCGTTACCCCCGACCGCCTCCTCCCACTCGACGCCTGGCACAGGGCGCAAGGCGCGCGGATGGTGGCGTTCGCCGGCTATTCGATGCCGATCCAATATGAAGGGATCATCGCCGAGCATCGCTGGACCCGGGAATCGGCCGGCCTGTTCGACGTCAGCCACATGGGCCAGCTGATCGTGGCCGGGCCGGAAGCGGAGAAGGGGCTGGAGAGCGTGCTGCCCGCCGATCTCGCCATCCTCAAGGAAGGGCGGCTCCGTTATTCGCTGCTGCTCAACGACGAGGGCGGGATCGTCGACGATCTCATGGCAACCCGGCGGGGCGACCATTTCTACGTGGTTGTGAACGGCGCCACCAAGGAAGGCGACATCGCCTATCTGAAGGAGCGGCTGCCGCGCTCGGTCGTCCTCGATCATATGCGGGAGCAGGCCTTGCTCGCCCTCCAGGGCCCCCGGGCGGCCGAGGCGCTCGCCCGGCTGGCCCCGGGAGTGGAGCAGCTCGGCTTCATGACCGGCGGGGGCTATTCGCTGGAGGGCGTGACCGTCTGGATCAGCCGCTCGGGCTATACGGGCGAGGACGGGTTCGAGATTTCGCTCCCGGCCAGCCAAGCCGAGGCCGTCGCCGGCCTTCTCGCCGCTCAGCCGGAAGTGAGGCCGATCGGCCTCGGCGCCCGCGATTCGCTCCGGCTCGAAGCCGGCCTTCCGCTCTACGGCCACGATCTCGATTCCCACACGACCCCGATCGAGGCGGATCTCGGCTTCGCCGTCTCCAAGCGCCGCCGCGGCGAAGGCGGCTTCGCCGGCTGGCACCGGATCGTCCGCGAGATCGAGCAGGGGCCGGTGCGCCGCCGGGTCGGACTCACGGTCGAGGGGCGGCAGCCGGTGCGCGAGGGCGCGGCGGTGATCGACGCCGACGGCGACGAGATCGGCAAGGTGACGAGCGGCGGCTTCTCGCCGATGCTGGAGGCTCCGATCGCAATGGCCTACGTCCCCGCGGGAATGTCGGAACCCGGCGCCGAGATCCGCCTCGTCCAGCGCGGCAAGGTCTTCCAGGCGAAGGTCGCAAGGCTGCCCTTCGTCGCTCACCGCTACCAACGCAAGGGAGCCGCTTGATGACTGTCTATTATACTGAGGAGCATGAGTGGATCCGGGTGGAGGGCGACGAGGCGACGGTCGGGATCACCGATTTCGCCCAGGGCCAGCTCGGCGACATCGTGTTCGTGGAGCTGCCGGAGGCCGGCCGGCAGGTGACCAAGGGCGGCGAGGCGGCGGTGGTCGAATCGGTGAAGGCGGCGTCCGACGTCTACGCACCGGTCGACGGCGAGATCG
>DASVTA010000451.1:0-5527 GCA_036387815.1 Allosphingosinicella sp. | reverse complement strand
AGCCGCGAATCCGCTGCCAGAGCAGCACTTCCGGCAAGCTCATGGCTCGGCGAAGCTTGCGCGCCGTATAGACGGTCGGCCGGCGCAAGTTTCCCCGCCCCCCTCCACCACCGGCCTTCGGCCGGCGGTCCCCCTCCCCGTCCCGGGGAGGATTTGCATCCCCCCTCATCCTTCCCATCCGTTCTTTTCCATCCAGGACTGGCAGGCGCCCTTCGCGAGGTCGCGGACGCGGCCGATATAGGCCTGGCGCTCGGCGACGGAGATGACGCCCCTCGCCTGCAAGGTGTTGAAGATGTGGCTGGCCTTGATCGCCTGGTCGTAGGCGGGAAGCGGGAGCTTCGCGTCGATGCAGCGGGCATTCTCCTCGGCCGCGTCCCGGAAGGCACGGAAGAGCGTCTCGGTGTTGGCGGTCTCGAAATTATAGGCGCTGAACTGGCGCTCGTTCTCGAGGAAGACGTCTCCGTAGGTGACGCCTTCATTGTTGAAGGCGAGATCGTAGACGTTGTCGACGCCCTGGACGTACATCGCCAGGCGCTCCAGCCCGTAGGTGAGCTCGCCCGCGACCGGCTTGCAATCGTAGCCGCCGACCTGCTGGAAATAGGTGAACTGGGTCACCTCCATCCCGTCGCACCAGACTTCCCAGCCGAGCCCCCAGGCGCCCAGCGTCGGGCTTTCCCAATCGTCCTCGACGAAGCGGATGTCGTGCTTCATGAAATCGATTCCGATCTCGGCGAGGCTGCCGAGGTAGAGCGTCTGCAGGTCGGGCGGGCTCGGCTTCAGGATCACCTGATATTGGTAATAATGCTGGAGCCGGTTCGGATTCTCGCCGTAGCGCCCGTCGGTCGGCCGGCGGCAGGGCTGGACGTAGGCGGCTTTCCAGGGGTTGGGGCCCAGGCTTCGAAGCGCAGTCGCCGGATGGAAGGTGCCGGCGCCCATCTCGACGTCGTAGGGCTGGAGGATCAGGCAGCCCTGGCGGCTCCAATAATCGTGGAGGGTGAGGATCAGCGACTGGAAGCTGGGGGGCCGTTCCACCGGTTCGCACCTGCAACAAAAGGAGGGCGACCTCTGGCGCAGGAGACCAGGAGGGTCAAGCGGAGAGGGGCCGGCGCCGCGCGGCTCGCGATTGACCGCCCGAAGCAAAAGCCGCAGAAGCGGCGGAGGGCCGAAAGTGTCGAACGGGCATCGGATGATCTTGAAGTCGCTCAGTTTTTCAAGTGCCTTGTGGCTCGCGCCGCTGGCCGCGCTGGCGGCGGCTCCGGCGCTTCCGGCGGCCGCCGCGGCGCCCGCGAAGCCGGAGGCGGGCAAGACGGCCGCCACTCCGGCCAAGAGCGGCGCGGGCGCGGGCGAACCGGCGAAGCAGGCGCCGCCGGCGCAGCCCGAGCCGCGCCCGGCGCTCTGGCTCCTCGCCGACGAGGACACCAGGATCTACATGTTCGGCACCATCCACATGCTTCCGCCCGGATTCCGCTGGCGCTCGGCGGCGCTCGACAAGGCCGTGGGCGAAGCCTCGGAGCTGGTGGTGGAGACCTACGATCCGCCGGGAACCGACACGGGCGCCCAAGCCGCGGCGGCATTCTTCGCCGACAAGCCGGTGCCGATCCTTCAGCGCGTGCCCAGGAAGAAGCGCAAGCCGCTCAAGGCGGCGATCGCGGCGTCGGGAGTGCCCCTGCCCGTCCTCGACCGGATGCACAGCTGGGCCGCGGCGATGACCTTGGGCGTCGCCCAGATGCTGAGCGAATATGGAGTGGACGATCCCGACGACGCGCCCGGAGTGGAGGACGTGCTCGAGGAGGCGTTCCGGGGCGCGGGAAAGCCGATCAGCAGCGTCGAGGACGGCAATGCGGTCCTCGCCTCGATGAGCGCCTTGCCGGAAGCCGTCCAGACCCAGCTTCTGCTCGAGGCGATCGCGCCTCCGCGGGGCGGGGACGGCGAGGACGCGGCGCCCGAGGTCGGAGAGGCCGAATGGGTCGCGGGCAAGGCCGAGGCTCTCGACCTCGCCGACGAGCCCGACTTCCCGCCCGCCTTGTACGAGGTGCTGGTTCGCCGCCGCAACGCCGCCTGGACGCTGTGGCTCGAGGACCGGCTCAAGAAGCCGGGCACCTTGCTGTTCGCGGTCGGGGCCGGGCATCTCGCCGGACGGGATTCGGTCCAGGCGATGCTCGAGAAGCGCGGGCTGAGCGTGAAGCGGGTGGATTGAGGGGCACGTCATCCCGGCGGAAGCCGGGACCTCGGCGAGAAAAGGGCGCGCGGGTCTCCCCGAGGTCCCGGCTTTCGCCGGGATGACGGTGGGAAAAGTCGCGGCCGGCCATTGAATCTCAAGACATCGCGGCGACATGGTGTCGGGACAGCGGAAGGATCACGAGGATGGCGTTTGGATTGAGGAAAGGCTGGTTTCGGCTGGCGCTGGCGGGGCTGCTTCCGTTCGCGGGCGCGGCGGCCGAGGCGGCTCCGGCGGCCAAGGCGGCGCGGCCGGCGATGTGGAAGCTCGCCGACAAGGACACCACCGTCTACCTCTTCGGCACGATCCACCTGCTGCCCAAGGGCCGGAGCTGGAGGACCCCCGCGATGGAGGCGGCGATCAAGGGCTCGGACGAGCTGGTGCTCGAGGTCGCCAACATCGACGACATGATGGCGGGCGCGCAGGCCATGGCGAAGCTTGGCATCTCGCCCGGCCTGCCGCCGATCGCCGAGCGGGTGCCCGAGGCGAAACGGGCGGCGATGCGCTCGATGATCGCCGAGAGCGGGATTCCCGAGGCCGTCTACGACCGGCTCGAGACCTGGGCGGCCGCCTTGTCGCTGCTCGGGGTGACCTTCAAGCGGCTGGGGCTCGATCCTTCGCTCGGGGTCGAAAACCAGATCGGGACTCCGTTCCGGACCTCGGGCAAGAGCGTGGTCGGGCTCGAGACGGTCGAGCAGCAGCTGGGCTATTTCGACACTTTGTCGGAAGGCGCGCAGCGCGCCATGCTGCTTTCGGTGGTCGAGGAGAGCGCGGAGACCAAGGCGCAGTTCGCGGCCATGCTCGACGCCTGGACGAGCGGCGACCTCAAGGGGATCGCCCGGACCTTCGACGACGAGACCCAGATGTCGCCCGAGCTCAAGAGCGCCCTGATGAGCAAGCGCAACGCCGCCTGGGCGGACTGGCTGGCGCGGCGGATGGAGAAGCCGGGAACGGTGTTCGTCGCGGTCGGCGCCGGGCATCTGGCCGGCGCGGATTCGGTGCAGAAGATGCTGAGGAAGAAGGGGCTGAAGGCGAAGCGGGTGCAATAGACTTGCCTCCCCATCGGAGAGGGGGAGGGGGACCCGCGAAGCGGGGTGGAGGGGTATTGGCGCAGGCCTGTTCCAGCTACCCCTCCACCATGCTTCGCATGGTCCCCCTCCCCACCGCTTCGCGGCAGGGAGGCAAATCCCCTTCCCTTGCCTTCCGCGCCTCTCTCGGCTAGAGGCGCCGCTTCCCTGCTCATGGTCATCCCTGGAGGCGTGAGCGCGGGTTTCATCAATCCAGCTACTTGGAGACATGCACATGAGCGAACAGCTTACGCTGTCGGCCGAGACGCGCGATCGGGCGGGCAAGGGAGCCTCCCGGGCAATGCGTCGCGAAGGCCGCGTCCCCGCCGTCGTCTACGGCAACAAAGAAGAGCCCCTCGCCGTCCACGTCGAGGAAAAGGCCCTGATGAAGATGCTGAACACCGGCCACTTCATGAACTCGGTCGTGATGATCGAAGTCGCCGGCGGCACCACGGCCCGGACCCTTCCCAAGGACGTCCAGTTCCACCCGGTCACCGACCGGCCGCTGCATGTCGATTTCCTGCGCATCTCCGAGCACAGCAAGGTGCACGTCAACGTGCCGATCCGCTTCACCGGAGAAGAGCAGTCGCGGGGAATCAAGCGTGGGGGCGTGCTGAACGCCGTCCGCCACGAGCTCGAGCTCGTCTGCGACGCCGCCGAGATCCCCGACGAGATCGAGATCAGCCTCGCCGGAATGAACATCGGCGATTCGCTGCATATCTCCGCCGTGACTCTGCCCAAGGGCGTCGAAAGCGCGATCACGGACCGCGACTTCACGATCGCCACGATCGTGCCGTCCTCCGGCTCGGTCATGGAAGCCGAGGACGCCGCGGGCGGCGAGGATGTGCCGGCGGACCAGGTTCCGGCCACCGAGGCGACTCGCGGCGACGAGGAAGAGGACGACCCGGCCCAGGCAGGCTGATCTTGTCGGCCCTGAAATGGCTCGGCGCCTTCTTCGGCGGAAAGCCGGTGGAGGTGCCGGGCCAGCCCTTGCAGGCGGCCGCGGCCGAGGAGTGGGATTTCGAACCCGTGCAGATCTGGGTCGGCCTCGGCAATCCCGGCGCGAGCTACGCCATGCACCGGCACAATGTCGGCTTCATGGCGGCGGACGCCATCGCCGCCCTCCACGATTTCGAGCCTCCCAGGAAGAGCTTCCACGGCTGGGCCCAGCAGGGCCGGATCGGCGGAGCGCGCATCCTTCTGATCAAGCCGGCCACCTTCATGAACGAGAGCGGCCGCGCCGTGCGCTCGGCGATGGACTTCTTCAAGAAGGCGGTCGGCGACGTCACAATCTTCCACGACGAGCTCGATCTCGCGCCGTTCAAGGTCAAGGTGAAGCGAGGGGGCGGCACCGCCGGGCATAACGGGCTGCGCTCGACCGAGGCGCATGTCGGCAACCCCTTCCGCCGGGTGCGGATCGGGATCGGCCATCCCGGCCACAAGGACAAGGTGACGGGCCATGTGCTCGGCAATTACGCCAAGGCCGAGCAGGACCGGCTCGCCGACATGCTGGGCGCGATTGCGGCCGAAGCCGAGTGGCTCGCCAAGGGCGACGATGCCCGCTTCATGAACGCGGTCGCCCTCCGTCTTCAGGACTGACCGGCGGCCGGCAAGTCGATGAGGAAATCGATGTCGGGCACCGATTCCCAAGCGCTTGATCTCAAAGCCGGGGCCCAGCCGGGAAATGGCCTCCTCAGAAAAATGGTGCCAGGCACCGATTTCTCAGAAAAACGGTGCCAGGCACCGATTTTCAAGTGATTGAATTTGAAGGAGGCGGTGGGCCTGGGACGCCTGTCTGGCCGGCGAGCGCCAAAGGCGTTACATCGGGGGCCGGGGCCGCTAACCTGCCCGCCGTGCGGCGCATCCTCTACCTGAGCCTCGGATTGGCGTGCGTCGCCCTCGGCGCGGCCGGGATCGTTCTGCCGCTGCTTCCGACCGTGCCCTTCATGCTGCTCGCCGCCTTCTTCTTCGCCCGGAGCTCGCCGCGGCTGGAGGCGTGGATCGTCGAGCATCCCCGGTTCGGGCCGCATCTCAAGGCCTGGCGGGAGCGCGGGGCGATCAGCGCCGCGGGCAAGCGCGCCGCGCTCTTCGCCTTCGCGTTCAGCGCGGTGCTGGGCCTGGTCCTGCTCCCCTTCCCCTGGCTCCTCGCTCCGCTCGCCGCGGCGTTCATCGGCGGGAGCTGGATCGCCATGAGGCCGGAGGGATGAATGGCCTCCCCACACAAGCGTGGGGAGGGGGACCT
>DASVTA010000450.1:0-3482 GCA_036387815.1 Allosphingosinicella sp. | reverse complement strand
AGTCACCCGAACCACCCAGTCGTAATTCTGCCCGGTGAGCCACAGGTCGCCGGGGCGCTTGGCGTCGAAGGTGATCTCGTGGGTCGAGCCGGGATGGACCGGCTCGCCCGGCTTGGCGGGATCGCAGCTGCTGCGCGGCGTGACGCCGTGCTGGCCGTAGGCGATCGGATATTCCTTCAGGTCGCTCGCCGTTGCCGCCGGCGGCCGCCGCTCCGCCTCGGGCCCGCAGCCGGCCAGTGTCAGCACTGCAGCCAGCGCGGCCGACGCCGCTCCCCGGATTTTCACCGATGTTCCCCCCTCTTGCCCCGGCCGAGGATGCCGCTTCGCACGCGCGGCGTCAAATCGGCCGCCTCGCGGCAGTGAGTCAGTTTGAAAATCGACAAGGGCGGAATGTCCGTCTTCGACCCTCAGCGGACGGCCCGATTGTCCGCTTCCAGGCACGCTTCATCAACATCGAGAGGCTCGAAGCGACGCCGGAGCGCATCATAGGTTGCACGCGCTATATGGAGGCTACGATCATTCGCCTGATTTCGGGCGTCGATCCGCCTGCGAGCCTCGTCCTCGGGGCACTCAAGGCGATAAAGGCGTGCACTCGCGCCGAGTCGCTCCACAACCGCGCGGACTTCGTCCCGCTCTTTGCGTCTCCAGAACCCGTAATCCAGGACGACATCCAAACCGAGAGAGAGGCAGCGCGTCCACAGCGGTTCGAGTAACTCCAAAATGGCCTCGGCCTTCTCCGGAAAGCTCTCCTCGGGCGGATCGTCTCCAAACAGGCGCGCCATCCACTCGTCTGGTGTGAACCGAACCGCCTTGTGCTCGACCTCCAGGCGCTTGGCGAAGGTGGTCTTGCCTGATCCCAGGTAGCCGAACAGAAGATGCGCCGTAGCCATTCTCTCACGATACGGGTGTGCATGTCCGCATTCCACCCAAAGCAGACATTCACCCCTCGCGCTTTTTGTAGGGTCCGCGCGGCTTGGAGGCGGCTTCGGCATCTCCGACCAAATTGGCGATATCCGCAGCTCAAACTGGCAACGACCGGCCCGCCTTAGCGATTTGGCAACCCCCCCCCGGAGCATACTTGGGGCGATGAACAATGCCGCCATCGCGCTTGCCGCGGCCGCGACCTTCGCCGCCGTCTATTGGGTGACGCCCGCTCCGGCCGTCGTCGCGGAGGCGGGGCGGGCGGCAATCGTCGAGGCCGCTGCTTCCGGGCCGGACGCCGGGGCGAAGCGCGCGTCGACCGTCGTGGCGGCAGTGCCGGCGGCGGGTCGTCCTCCCGTCAAGGCCGGGAGCGGCCGCACCGCCCGGCCGCGCCGGACGGTCGCGGTCGCCGCCTCCTCCGGGGCGCGCACCTTCCGCCCCGCCCCGCGGAAAGCGGCTTCGGTCTATTTTCCCGGCTGCAACGAGGTCCGCGCCGCGGGTCTCGCGCCCCTCCTTCGGGGCGAGCCCGGCTACCGCCCGGAAATGGACGGCGACGACGACGGCATCGCCTGCGAGCCCCGTCGCCGCCGCCGCTGACGGACCGGCGAGCGGCTCAGTCCCGCGCCGGCTCCCGCCCGAGGCTGTTGTGCCCGGAGCAGCGCGGATCGGCCTTGCGTCGCGCTTGCTCCATCCACCACGGGCTGTCGCGCTGGTCGCGGACGAGGAAGAACCAGCCCGGCCCTTTCTCCGACCGGATCTCCACCTGAGTCCTCCCGTTCCGGCAGGCGCGGATAGAGGCGAACTCGCCGAGCAGCTCGTAGCGGCCCTGGTTGAGCTGCGCGTGAAGCCCCGCGAGCCTGGGGTCGCTCGCCGACCAGTCCTTCGCTTCGGCCCAGGGCGAGGCGATCCATTCGTCAACGAAATCGCGGGCGCTGTCGGCGACCGGAGGGACCCGCCGAACCGCCTCGCTGCTCACCGCATAGCGCCTGACGTGGGGGCGGCTGTGGACGGCCGGATCGATGCTGCCTGCAACGTGGCGCAGTTCGAAGGCGTCCTCCTCCGCCCGCACATTCAGCTCCTCCTCGGCGCCGAGCCAGGTGGTCGTCTTCTCGTCGAGCAAGACTTTCGGCCGCCCGGGATCGTCCGCGGCGCGGGCGAGGGCATAGCGAAGCCCCTGCCAGGAGGAGCTGCACCAGGGCGTGGTGGAGACGGTGGCGACGAACCACTGGCCGCGGGCATCGGCCGGCGACACGGCGAAGCGCAGGTCCTGCCAGCCGCCGCTCACCTCGCGATAGGGCTCGGCGCGGCGGACCATCAGCTCCTCCCAGCCGGTCCGCGTCCGCCGGTAGAGCATGAGCATCGAATCCGAGCCGCATTTGATGCCCAGGGTCGTCACGACGGCCAGCATGTCCGGATGCGCCTTCACCCGGGCAACCTCGTAGGTTAGCGTGCCGCCGTGCCGGTCGGGCTCGGGCCGACCGGGATCGCCGGGGGAGTCGGAGGTGCCGGCCCTCTGCTCCATGGCGGCCGCCAGAGTCTCCGGCTCCACCGAGGTCGGGGCGCAGGCCATCGCCGTCTGGACATACACCCGCAGCCGGTCCTTCACCGCCTCGATCTTCCGCCCGGTGGCGGGAGGAATCGACGTGTCGGGATCGCCGAGCGCGACCGCCATCAGATCGGCCTTGGCGGCTCGAAGCGCGATCGCGGCCGCACCGAAGGACTCCCGGCTGCAGGTCCCGACGTCCGCGGCGGACGAATCGGCGCCCGCCGCGCCCGATGCGGCGAGGCCCGCCAGGACCGCCAGCGCCAGTTTCCACTTCATCTTCCGCCTCCCCGTTCAGGGCCCGGAGCTTAAAGCAATCTCCTCCAGCTTCCACCCCAGCCCGTGCCGGCGGAAGACGAAGTCGCCCCTGCTGCGGCGGACCCGGAACTCGCTTGCGCCGGTTCGCACCGGGCCGGCCTCGCCGCCGCCGTCTCCGGCTCCGGTTCCGTCCCTGGCCCCACGTCTGTGCAGAAGCGCCAGGCGC
Organism: Allosphingosinicella sp.; assembly: GCA_036387815.1. Classification (GTDB taxonomy): domain Bacteria; phylum Pseudomonadota; class Alphaproteobacteria; order Sphingomonadales; family Sphingomonadaceae; genus Allosphingosinicella. The sequence continues at coordinate 534 of DASVTA010000450.1, read as the reverse complement.
AGGGCCGCGGGGCTGATCGCGGCGTCGATCGCCGGCCCGGCGAGCAGCCCGCCGAGGGGGCCGAGGCGCGGCCGGATCTGCGCCTGGGTCGAGGCCCGGAGGGCCGGGAAGTCGATATAGGCGGCGAGCGCCTCGGAATCGCCTGCCTCGGCAGCCTCGCGCATCCGCCACAAGGTCCACCAGGGAGAGCCGAACCACCAGCCGGCGGCAAGCAAAGCGAGGAGCGCGGCGGCGGCGAGCGCGAATGTCCGGCCTTTGCGCATCCTCGACTCACCTTTCGAAGCGAAGCGATCCGTAGCGACTCGTAGCGATCAATGGCGATTAATGGCGATCTTTAGCTATTATCGACGCCGAAAACGGTAGTTTTCCGCCATCGGCTCGAAAATAAGCGATTCCAGCCGCCACTTTCGACCACTTCCAAAAACTTCCGCCCAAACGACCTAAATTGCTGGCCCCGAACGGCCGAAACTCCTGCCCCCGAACGACAAGTGCCCGAGCATCGCTGCCCGGGCACCGTCGCGGCGCGTGCGCGCC
>DASVTA010000449.1:0-2691 GCA_036387815.1 Allosphingosinicella sp. | reverse complement strand
GGCCTCTATTCCTACCTCACGACCATCGAATGGGACGACGAGCATCATTGCCTCGCCTTCAGGGAGAGCCAGCGGATCGACGCCTCCTTCTCGCAGCAGGGCCGCGTGTCCTTCCCGCACCTTTCGGGCCATATCTACCTGGTGACGGCGGAGGCCGGGCAATATCGCCTCGCGGTGCTCGGACGGCCGACCATCGCCGGATCGCTCTACGGGATTCTCACGACCCTCCTCGTCGGCCACGGCTCCCAGCTCGTCCCCGCCGCCGCGCCGCTCGCCCTGACGAGGATGGACCGCGATCCCGATCCCGCCTTCGGACGGATCCCGCCGGACCATCCGGCGCACGACCGCTACCGAGCCGAGCTCGAATGCGTGACGGCGCGCGACTATGCCCGCTTCCCGGGAAGCGGGCGTGCCGCCTGAAGGCCGGATCCGGGCCGGAGTCGGCGGCTGGGATTACGATCCGTGGCGGGAAAGCTTCTACCCGCTTGGCCTCCCCAAGGCCAAGCAGCTCGAGCACATGGCGGGCCGGCTCACCGCCGTCGAGATCAACGCCACTTACTACAAGCTTCAGAAGCCGGAGCTTTTCGAGCGGTGGGCGAAGGCGGTGCCAGAACATTTCCGGTTCGCGCTCAAGGGCTCGCGCTTCTGCTCCAACCGCAAGCGGCTGGGCGAGGCGGGCGAGGCGGTGGAGCGCTTCTGCGGGCAGGGGCTGGCGGAGCTGGGCGACAGGCTCGGCCCCATCCTGTGGCAGTTCATGGCAACCAAGAAGTTCGAGCCAGACGATTTCGGCGCTTTTCTGGCCCTGCTTCCCCGCAAGGTGGCGGGGGTGCCCCTCAGCCACGTCGTGGAGCCGCGCCACGACAGCTTCCGCGATCCCGCCTTCGTCGCAATGGCGAGGGCCGCGAAAGTGGGGATCGCTTTCGCCGATTCCGACGAATTTCCCTGTATCGCGGACCTGTCCGGGGATCTGGTCTATGCCCGGCTCCAGCGCAGCCGGGAGGAGATCGCGACCGGTTATGCCCCGGCGGCGCTGGATCGCTGGGCGCAGGTGGCGAAGGTCTGGGCGCGCGGCGAGAGCCCGACGGGTTTCACCTATGTATCGAAACCGCCGAAGCCGCGGGCGCGGGACACCTACGTCTTCTTCATTTCCGGCGCCAAGGCGCGCAATCCCGCGGCGGCGGAAGCGCTCATCGCGCGGCTCTAGATTGCCTCCCCATCGAAGATGGGGAGGGGGACCAGCGAAGCTGGTGGAGGGGTGACCTGGCCAGGCCTCTCCAAGTCACCCCTCCACCATGCTCCGCATGGTCCCCCTCCCCATGCTGCGCATGGGGAGGCATAATGCCCCCCATGAACCCGCTGTTCGTGAACATGCCGATAAACGTCTTCACCCGAATGTCCGCGCTTGCGGCCGAGCACCGCGCCGTCAATCTCGGCCAGGGCTTCCCGGATTTCGGCTGGCCCGGCGACGTCGTCGCCAAGGCGGCCGAGGAGCTGGTGTCCGGCTCAAATCAATATGCGCCGATGCCGGGCCGGCCGGAGCTGCGCCGGGCGGTCGCCGATCATTACCGGGTGCATCAGGGCCTGGAGATCGAGCCGGAATCGGTCGTCGTCACGTCCGGAGCGACCGAGGCGCTCGCCGCCTCTCTCATGGCCCTGATCGAGCCCGGGGACGAGGTCCTGCTCTTCCAGCCGCTCTACGACGCCTATGTTCCGCAGGTGCTTCGCTCCGGCGGAGTGCCGCGGTTCGTCCGCCTGGCGCCGCCCGACTGGCGGATCACGCGAGAGGCCCTGGAGGCCGCCTTCACCCCCCGGACGAAGCTCGTCGTCTTCAACAATCCGCACAATCCCTCTTCGCGCGTGTTCGGCCGCGAGGAGCTTGGGCTGCTGGCGGATGCCTGCGCCCGGCACGACGCCATCGCCGTCAGCGACGAGGTCTGGGAGCATGTCGTGTTCGAGGGCAGGGCGCACATCCCGCTCTCGAGCTTGCCGGGCATGGCGGAGCGGACGGTGAAAGTGGGATCGGCGGGGAAGATCTTCTCCCTCACCGGCTGGAAGGTCGGCTGGGTGGTGGCTCCGCCGGCGCTGGCGGGGCCGATCTCCAAGGCCCACCAGTTCCTCACCTTCGCGACGCCCCCGAATTTGCAAGCGGCGGTGGCTTATGGGCTCGGCAAGCAGGCGGGCTGGTTCGCCGGGATGCTGCGGGATTTCGCGAGCGCGCGCGACGTCCTGGTTTCGGGACTTCGGGAGGCCGGGTTCGTCACCCTGGCGGCCGAGGGCACCTATTTCGTGGGGGTGGACCTGCCGGCGTCGGGGATCGGCGTGGGCGACGCCATCTTCTGCGAGCGTGCGGTGCGCGAGGCCGGCGTGGCGGCGATCCCGCTTTCGGCCTTTTATGCCGAGGATTCGGTATCGAGCGTGGTGCGGCTCTGCTTCGCCAAGAAGGCGGAGACCCTGGCGGCGGGAATAGAGGGAATGGCAAAGGCGAGGGCGCTTTTCGCCTGATCCTGCCTTCATGCGCAGCATGGGGAGGGGGACCATGCGAAAGCATGGTGGAGGGGTGGATGCTCCGAAGCTGTGGTTCGCGCAGGAGCCTCTGAGGCCGACCCAATTACCCCTCCACCACCCTTCGAGTGGTCCCCCTCCTTATCTGCGATGGGGAGGCAAGCTGGCGCCGTCAGCCCGCCGCCGCTA
>DASVTA010000448.1:0-2430 GCA_036387815.1 Allosphingosinicella sp. | reverse complement strand
GGCCGGCGACCGCCAAGCCGAGGTAAAGCGTGAGCAGGGGCACGTTCGGCTCGCCCGCTCCGATCAGCGCCGGCGCGGCGAGTCCTCCGACCAGCCCGAGAAGCGCGCTCGGGGCTCCGAAGCGGATCGAGAGCGCCATCGCCAAAGCGGTCACCACCGCCATCGCCGCGAAGGCGGTCATCGGCCCGATCAGCGCGTAGAGGTTCACTCCGACGAGGATGCTGGCATAGAGCGTCGCGATGCCGGCGCCGGCCAGCGCCTGCCGGACCCGCGCGTCGCGGACCTTTTCCTCGAGGCGAAGGGCGAGCTCGGCGGCGGCGATGAGGCCGGTTCCGAAGATCAGGCCCGCGACGAAGCGGACCAGGGGCGAGAGCAGGCCCGCCTCGATCGAATAGCGGACGATCAGCACGCCGGCGACGGCGAGGGTGACCCCACCCGCCCAGATCGGCAGCCGGCGGCCGAAAAGCTCCTCGAACCCGAAGCCGCGCGCCGGCTCGGGCTCGGGCTCGGGCTCGGGCTCGGGTTCGATCAGGTCCGGTTCCGGGGCGGACGCCGGAGCGGAGGGAGGCTCGGGCGCCGCCGGCTCGGAGGCCGCGACGGGGACCGGCGCAGGCTCGGCGAATGCGAGATGTTCGGGCAGCGGGTACGCCTCCGGTTCCGGCTCGACTTCGGGTCTGGGTTCCGGCTGCCGCGCGGAGGAAGTCTCCGGCGCACGTCCCGCCGCGATTTCCCACCAGCGTCCGTCGGCAGCGGCGCCGGCCCGGGCACGGCGCGGCAGCGCCGCCGCCGGACGCAGTTCTAACGCTTCGAGGCGCCGCTCGAGCGTCTGGAGGCGATGCCACAGCTTACCCAGAAGGGCGATCAGGACGAGGACGAGGAATTCGAGCACGGCGTTTCTCCGCTTTGACCGGGCCTGCCTAATCCATAAATGATCACCGTTCAATTAAAATAATAGACAGTGTTCATTTTTTTGGGCAGGACTTCGCCTCATGGGCAGACGATCAGACCACAGCCGCGCCGAGCTGGAGCGGATGATCATCCTCGAAGGGCACAGGCAGCTGGCGGAAGTCGGCTTCTCGCGGTTTTCGGCGCGCGAGGTCGCCAAGCGGATCGGCTATTCGATCGGCACCATCTACAACGTGTTCGGCACTCACGACCGCCTCGTCCTGGCGATCAACACCCGCACGTTCCGCCTGTGGGCCGATCACTTGCGCAACCGGCTCGCCTGCGCCGGCGGCGACCGGATCCGCACCCTGGTCGACGGCTATTTCAGCTTCGCCCGCGAGAATCCCAATTTGTGGATGGCGATCTACGACCACCGCCTGCCGCCGGACGTGCCGATGCCGCCCGAATATGACGACGAACGCCGGGTGCTCACCGAAATCGTCGCCAGGGAGATCGCGGCCGCCCTTCCCGCCCCCCGGCGCGAAGAGGCCCCGCGCCTCGCCCGCTCCCTCATCGCCACCGTCCACGGCCACTGCACCTTCGCCTTGAACGGAAGCTTCGCACTGATGGGCGAGAGCGAGCCGCTGGAGCTTGCTTTGGCTCGGGTGCGGGAGTCGCTCGCCGCCGCCGCCGCCGGGAAATAGGTCGATCGCCGCCCCCCGATCACGGGGTCCTCCTGAGCCCGCCCGTCGTCAATGCGGAACGAAGAAAAATGGACGTGGGGAGCGGATCCGCGACCAAAATTACCGCCAATGGCGCGAAACGGGCCCCTCATGGTGATTTCCGGGGAAGCTGGAAAGCTTCAGGGCCTCCGCTGCAAGGTGAGCCTGCCGATGGTCAGGCTCGTGATCCGGCCGGACTTCCTGTCGCGCTGGAATTGCAGCGGGTCCCCCCTTTCGGCGAGAGCGTACGCGTCTTCCCCTTGCGGTATCGCTTCCACGGGATCGCCCTGGCTCGGAACAAGCACAAGCCCTCCCTCCCGCAGCCCGATATGCGCCGAGAAGCTGGGGCTGGTATAGTAGCCGACCTGCTCGGTGCGGGATTCGACGCGTACCGGTACCGGGGTGATCGTTCGTTGCTCCGAGCCTGGCCAGCCCAAGACCCGTCCGATCGCCACCCGCACCGGGCCGAGGACCTCGTTGCCGGTATCGCTGTTGGCCATGATCACGACCGCCTGCCGGCGCTGGGGGTAGCTGAACAGGATCGCTCGGAAGCCCTCATTCACCCCATTATGCCAGAAGCGCATGTCCGCGCCTTCGCCTTGCAGGCCGACGCCGAGGCCCCAGTCGCCCATTCCCGGCGTCAGCATCGCACGGGCCGTCTCGGGCTTGAGCAGGCCTCCGGTCTCGCCTTGGGAGGCCGAGGACACCGCCACCGCCCACCGTGCCAGATCGCTTGGTGTCGTCCAAAGGCCGGCAGCGGCTGCCTCGGGATATATATGGAAGCGGCCGGGGATCGGTTGTCCCTTGCTGTTGTGTGCGGTCG
>DASVTA010000447.1:0-2457 GCA_036387815.1 Allosphingosinicella sp. | reverse complement strand
CCTGCAGATCAACCAGGCGGGCCGGATCAACCTGGGCGCCGAGTTCCGCCGCGCCGAGCCGCTCTTCGAGAGCGAGCGCGATATCGTCCAGGCCGAGCCCGTCGCCGGCATCGAGCTCGGCCGCTACCGCACCCTGCTTCCGCGGACCGACCGGCTGGAGCTCAGCGGAACTCTGGCCAGAGCCGTTTCCGAGACCGTCTCCGCGACCTTGAACGGGACCTTCGACGTCAATTCGAGCACCGCCTTCCTCGGCCTGCCCCGGCCGAGCCTCGCTCCCCCGGGGCTGAGGCGGGAGAGCGACACCCGCGCGGGCCATCTCGGCTTTTCCGTCAACGGCGCCCTTTCTCCCTGGCAATGGACCCTGACCGCCAATCTCGACCGAAGCGCGAGCGAGACCGAGACCCAGACCAATTTCGGGATCGACCGCTCCCGCTCCGTCAGCCAGATCGGCAATGCCGAGCTGCTGATGAACGGAACGCTGCTCGAGCTTCCGGGCGGAAGCGTCACCGCCGCCGCCCGCGCCGGCTTCGACGCCCGCGGCCTCGACAGCCATTCCGAACGCGGCGGGATCTTTACCGTGCGCGAGCTTTCCCGCACCCGCGGCCATGCGCAGGCCAATATCGACATTCCCGTCGCCAGCCGCCGCCGGGGCGTATTGAGCGCGCTCGGCAACCTCTCCGCCAACCTCAATGTCGAGGTCGAGCATCTTTCGGATTTCGGCACCCTGCGCACGCTCGGCGCGGGCCTCAACTGGTCGCCCATATCGCAGATAAGCCTGATCACCTCGGTTACCGACGAGGACGGCGCGCCTTCGATGCAGCAGCTGGGCGATCCGTTCCAGCAGACGCCCGGCGTCCGGGTGTTCGACTTCGTCCGCGGCGAGACGGTGGAAGTGACCCGGATCGAGGGCGGCAACCCGGCCCTCGTCGCCGACAACCGGCGGGTATGGAAGCTCGGCGCCAACGTCCGGCCGATCTCCGACAAGGACCTGTCGATCAGCGCCAACTACACGTCGAGCCGGATCGTCAACGCCATCTCCGGCTTCCCCGCCGCCACCGCCGAGATCGAGGCGGCATTCCGCGACCGGTTCCAGCGGGATCCGGAGGGACGGCTGCTCCTCATCGACACCCGCCCGGTCAATTTCGCCCGGGCCGAGCGGTCGGAGCTTCGCTGGGGCTTCAACCTCACGCTGCCGGTCGGGCCGCAGCCTCAGCCGGGCCAGGGCCGCGGCCGCTTCGGCCGGGGCCAGGGCGCCGCCGGAGCCGCCGGAGCGCCCGGAGCGCCCGGAGCGCCCGGAGCGCCCGCGGCGCCCGGAGGAGCGAGGGTCGACACGCCGGGCGGCCAGCCCGCTCCGGCACGGCCTCCACAGGGCGAAGCGACGCAGCGCCAGGGCGCGCAGGGCGCGCAGGGCGAGCGCCGCGCAGGCGGCTTCGGCGGCGGGCGCGGCGGCTTCGGCGGAGGCCGGGGAGGCTTTGGCGGCGGGCGCGGAGGCTTCGGCGGCGGGCCCGGCGGCGGACGGCTTCAGCTCGCCCTCTACCACACCTGGCACTTCACCGATTCGGTGCTCATCCGCCCCGGAGTGCCGGAGCTCGACTTCCTCGACGGCTCCGCGGGAAGCAGCCGGGGCGGCCGGCCGCGCCACGAGCTCGAATTCCAGGGCGGACTCTTCAAGAACGGGCTCGGCGCCCGTCTCACCGCCAACTGGCAGAGCGCCACCTCCGTCGTCGGCGGAACGCTTCCGGGCGGAGGGACCGGAGACGATCTGTTCTTCGACGACCTCACCACGGTGAACCTGCGCCTGTTCGCCGATCTCGGCCTTCAGTCCTTCGCCCGCGAGCGCCCGTTCCTTCGCGGGATGCGCGTCAGCCTGTCGATCGACAATCTGTTCGACGCCCGCCAGCAGGTCCGCGACCGCCTCGGCTCCACTCCGCTCGGCTACCAGCCCGGCTATCTCGACCCGCTCGGAAGGTCGGTGCGGCTCAGCGTGAGGAAATTGTTCTTCTGACGATCGTCGAGCCGGCGGATTGACGATCGTCATCCCGGCGAAAGCCGGGATCTCGGGGAGACCCGCCGAGACTTCTTGTCCTGAGATCCCGGCTTTCGCCGGGATGACGGAGCGGGTCCCTACTGCCCCAATATCCTCCCGAGCCCTTTCCTCAGCTTCTCCTTCTTCGTCCGGGGCCGGCTCTCCGCCTCCTCCGCCTGCGCGTCATCGCCCTCGTCCATCCCCGGCATGTCCATCCCAAGCATGCCCATATGGGTCGATTTCGTGCGCAGCTTCACCGTCCATTCCGGGCGCCAGGCGCGCGCCGCGCCGGCCGGGCGGGGCTGCGAGAAATTGCTCTCCGGGCCGAAGGCGATCAGGCTCAGCATCGAATGCGGCGCCGCCCGGGCGACCTCGGCCGGGACGGTGCAGCGGTCCGCCGCCGCCGGCATCAGCACCCGGCTCTGGACCAG
>DASVTA010000446.1:0-5550 GCA_036387815.1 Allosphingosinicella sp. | reverse complement strand
CCATCTCGACGGCTTCCAGGGTCTCGGTGAGCGTTCCGATCTGGTTGACCTTGATCAGGATGGAATTGGCGAGGCCCTGCTCGATGCCCATCCTCAGGCGCTTGGGATTGGTGACGAACAGATCGTCGCCGACCAGCTGGGTGCGGCCGCCGATCGCCTGCGTGAGCGCCTTCCAGCCCTCCAGATCGTCCTCGGCCATTCCGTCCTCGATCGAGGCGATCGGATAGTCGCGCGCCAAAGCCGCGAGATAATCGGCATTCTGCGCCGGGGTGAGGACCGTCCCCTCGCCCTCCATATGGTAGGCCCCGTCGCGATAATATTCGGTCGCCGCGCAATCGAGGGCGAGGACGACGTCGTCGCCGGGCTTGTAGCCGGCCTGCTCGACCGACTTCATGATGAAATCGAGCGCGGCGCGGGCCGAGGCGAGGTTCGGGGCGAAACCGCCTTCGTCGCCGACCGCGGTGGACAGGCCGGCGTCGTGAAGGTTCTTCTTCAGGGTGTGGAAGATCTCGGATCCGCAGCGCACCGCCTCGGAAAGGCTGGCGGCGCCGACCGGCATCACCATGAACTCCTGGAAGTCGATCGGATTGTCGGCATGGGCGCCGCCGTTGAGGATGTTCATCATCGGCACCGGCAGAAGCTGAGCGGAGACTCCGCCGACGTAGCGGTAGAGCGGAAGGCCCCGCGCGTCCGCCGCCGCCTTGGCGACGGCGAGGCTGACTCCGAGGATGGCGTTGGCGCCGAGCCTCGACTTGTTCTCCGTGCCGTCGAGGTCGATCAGCAAAGCGTCGATCTCGCCCTGGTCCTCCGCGTCGAGGCCGGTGATCGCCTCGAATATCTCCCCGCGCACCGAATCGACCGCGCCGCACACGCCCTTGCCGAGATATTTGCTCCTGTCGCCGTCGCGCTTCTCAACGGCTTCGTGAGCCCCGGTGGACGCGCCCGAAGGCACCGCCGCCCGGCCCATGGAGCCGTCTTCGAGCAGGACGTCGACCTCCACCGTCGGATTGCCCCGGCTGTCGAGGATCTGGCGGGCGTGGACGTCGAGGATGGCGGTCATTGTTACGGCCTCGTTCTGAACTATATGGAAGGAGCACATCGGTGTTCGGGCGCGGCTTATCGGCGCGGCGCGGGCGACGCAACTTTCGTCGCCTCTCGCGGAACGGCGGCCCGCCTCGCCGGTTTGCGCTGCGAAGTAACCCCAGCTGGAGATTTGCTTATGCCTCCCCGCGACGACGAGCTGCCCGAGGGCACGGACCACATCATCAACGGCGCCATGGAGACGGGCGGCGGCGATGCCGGAACCGGCACGGGCGGCGGAGCGGCGGCCGGCGGAGGCTCCAGCTCGGGCTTCATCGGCGCGACCGGCGGCGACGGCACCGGCGGCACGGCCACGGGAGGAGGAGGAACGAACATGACAGCGACTGAAGGCACCGGCGGCGGCGGCGACACGGGCATCGTGGGCGCCGGCGGCACCTCGACCGGCGCCGGCGGCGACATGACCGGCGGCGGGCTCGCCGCGACCGGCGGCGCCGATACCGGAACAGGCGGCGGCGGCGGCGGCAATGTCGGCGAGCAGCTCAAGGGCCAGATCTACAATCTGCGCGACCAGGCCGGCGGCAAGGTCCGCACCTTCGCCGAGGACGGCAAGACGAGGGCGACCGACATGCTCGAGGAGCTGTCCCGGGTCGTCGCCGACACCGCCGACTCGATCGACGAGCGGCTCGGCAACAATTACGGCGAATATGCCCGCAAGGCCGCCGACGGAGTCTCGAGCTTCGCCGAAAACCTGCGCGGCAAGGAGGTCGACGAGCTTTACGACAACGTCCGCTCGGCGGTCCGCAAGAGCCCTGGAATCGCCATCGGCATCGCCGCCGTGGTCGGCTTCACCCTCGTCCGTCTGGTCAAGGCCGGGATGCCCGAGGACGGCGGAGCCGGAGCCGGCGGCGGCGACGGACGGCGGACCGACAACGGCGGCACGGGAGCCTGAACTTGGACGCGCCCGTGGGCAAGCCGGAGCGATCGATCGGCGAGCTGTTCGGACAGCTCTCCGACGACGCGCGCTCCTACGCCGCGGCGGAGGCGAAGCTCTACCAGGCGATTGCCCGTCGCCGGGTGGGCCGAGCCCGGAACGGAGCGATCGCGATGGTCGCGGCGGCCCTGCTCGCCAATGCGGCCTTGAGCGTGCTGCTCATCGGCCTCTCGCTCGAACTGGCTCGCCATGTGGGACCGGCGCTGGGCGGGCTGATCGTCACCCTGGCGGTGCTCGGCATCGCCTTCCTCCTCGTCCGCTACGGCGCCGCCAAGCTCGGCGCGCTCGGCGGCGATCCGGAGGAGCGGGCGGCGCTGAAGGCCGGGGAGACCCCGTCATGAGCGCCAACGAGCTGAAGCTCGCCAAGCAGGAGGCGGACATCGCCCGCCGCCGGCTCGCGGCGACCGCGGCGGAGCTTCAGGAGAGGCTCAAGCCCGGGACCCTCGCCCACAACGCCTGGGCGGGCGTGAAGGACAAGAGCGGCGAGCTCGCCGACGATGCGGTCGAGGCGGTGAAGGCCCGGCCGGTGCCGGTGGCGGCGGCGCTGACCGCTTTCACCCTGTTCCTGGCCAGGGCGCCGCTGAAATCGGCCGTCGCCTGGCTTTTTTCAGGTCGCGACGAGGACGAGGATCTGGTCACCGCGCGGCTGGACGAAAGCGATGAAAATTACGACCTGACGGCACCCACCGCCGTCAGGACCAGTGAAGGAGCAAGTGCATGACGAGTACGACCGACGATCGCCCGGCCGCGGCTTCGGCCAGCAACAGTGGCGCGGAGGGCGGCGACGGCGGCCGGCTTACGGCCGTCAGCCAGAAGGCCGCCGATGCCTATCAGGCGGCACGGGAACGCACTTCCGCCGCTTATGCGACCGCTCGCGAGCGCGCCGGAAGCGCCTATGAGACCGCGGGCCGCAAGACCAGCGAAGGCATCGAGTCCAATCCGGTCGCGGCCGTCGTCGGAGGCCTGGCCGTCGGAGCCCTCGTGGCCGCGCTCCTTCCCCGGACGCAGCGCGAGGAGCAGCTGCTCGGCTCGGCCGGCCGCAAGATCAACGACACGGCCCGGGAAGCCGCCCAGGCCGCCCGCGAGGCGGGCCGGCAGCAGCTCGACGAGCTTGGCCTGAGCAAGGAAGGCCTGCGCAGCCGGATCGACGGGATCACCGATCAGGCGGTGGGAGTCGCCAAATCGTCCGCCGGGGCCGCCGCCGGCACCGTGAAGAACAAGGCCTGAGGAGCGCGCCCGGGCGGGTTCGTTCCTGCCCGGGCCGTCCCGCTTCGCTCATGAGCAAGCTGCATCTCGTCTTCGGCGGCCGGGTCAAGGATCCGCAGGGCCTCGACTTCGACCTTTCGACGGTCGACATCGTCGGCCTCTTTCCCGATCATGCAAGCGCCCTCGACGCCTGGCGCGGCAACGCCCAGCGGACGGTCGACGACGCCGAGATGAAATATGTCGTCGTCCACCTCCACCGGCTGCTCGAGCCGGAGCTGAAGTAATCTGCCTCCCCATCGTGAGATGGGGAGGGGGACCATGCGAAGCATGGTGGAGGGGTGACCTGGCTACCACCGCCTCGCCAGTTCACCCCTCCACCACCTTCGGTGGTCCCCCTCCCCATGCTTCGCATGGGGAGGCAGAACGGAACACCCGCCTTGCTGCCGGGTTCGGTACCGAAACAACCCGAAAGTGCGCGCGTGAAGAGCTTCGGCTATCTCATTTCCATCGTCAGCGTGTTCCTGCTGGCGGCGGGGTCCTTCAAGACCGCGTCCCAGGATCGCGTCCTGCTGCTCTGCCTCATCGCCGGGATGGCCGCGTCCATCCTCGGCATGGCCCTGCGCTGGATCGCCCATCGGCGCGAGCAGCGGGAGAAGCAGGCCTAGTGCGCTCGGCGGCGGCCTGGCTGGTCCACCTGTTCACGGCCAGCGGGGTCGTGCTCGCTTTTCTGGCGCTCGAGGCGATCGAAAGAGGCGAGTGGCGGCTGGCCCTGCTCTGGCTCCTCGCCGCGCTGGCGGTCGATGGAATAGACGGAACGCTGGCGCGCTGGGCGCGAGTGAAGGAGCATGCGCCGCGGATCGACGGCGAAGCCTTCGATCTCATCGTCGATTATCTGAACTACGTCTTCGTCCCGGCCGTCTTCATCGTCCGGGCCGGCCTGGTGCCGCAAGAGCTCGCCTTGCCCGCGGCGGCGGCCATCCTGCTTTCCTCCGTCTATGTCTTCGTCCGCCGCGACATGAAGACGAAGGACAATTATTTCCGCGGCTTCCCGGCCTTGTGGAACGTCGTCGCCCTCTATCTCTACGTCGCGCAGCCGGGCGCCGCCGCCGGAGCGGCCGCGGTCGGGATATTCGCGATCCTGAGCTTCGCGCCCATTCACTTCGTCCATCCCTTCCGGGTCCGCGATCATCAGCCCTGGCTTCAGGTACTCGCTTTGGCATGGGCCCTGGCGACACTCGCCTTGCTCTGGCCCGGCTGGGGCCGCGATGCCCTCCGGCTGTGGCTCGCGGCATCCCTCACCCTGTCCGCGATCCTCCTCCTGCTCGGCCTTCTGAGGACGGCCCGGGGAGCCCGCAATTCGGATCCGGCGGCCCCGGCCGGTTAACGCCGCCTTAGCCACACCCCCTCAGAGGCTCGCAAGCTTTAGCCTTTAAGGGCGGACCGCCCGGGCCCCGCGCCCGCAGCGGAAGGCTATTCTCATGCTCGTGCGCGCCCTCATCGTCCTGCTCCTCTTCTGGAGCCATGCCGCCTTCGCCCAGACCCCGCATTGGCGGGTGACCGAAGCGGCCGGGGCGGTGCAGGTGCAGCGTTCGACCGGCCGGGCCATCCCAGCCGCGCGCGGCGCGGTGCTCCAGCCCGGCGACGTCATCAATACCGGTCCGAATAGCCGGGCGGTGCTCGTGCGCGGACAGGAATATGTGATCGTAGCCGCCAGCAGCCGGCTTCGCCTCCCGGCCGCCGCCGAGGCGCGCGGAATGGTCCAGATGCTCCAGGATTGGGGCCGGGCCACCTTCCGGATCGAGAAAAAGGCGACCCCCCATTTCGGAGTGAAGACCCCCTATCTGGTGGCGCTGGTCAAAGGCACGGTCTTCACCGTCACCGCCGACCGCAACGGCGCCGCGGTGACGGTGGAAGAGGGCCGGGTCGAGGTCGGCACGCCGGACGGGGTCGTCCGCCAGCTCGTCGACGCCGGAATGGCGGCCAGCATCGCCGCGACCGCGCCGGGACGAATCGACCTGCGGCCCGCGGCCGCATTGGCCGGCGAAGCTTCCGGGCCCAGGCTCTCCTACGAGCCCGTCGACGTCGCCGAGGCCGTGGCCGGGCAGGACGAACCGGTTCCGGCGGAGCTTGCCCGCGGTCCGGCCGCGTCGATCGGCGGCACCCCGCAGTCGGCCGCGCTCGTCAACCTCCCGGCGGCGCCCGCGCCCGCACCCGGTTCCCCGGCGCCCGCACCCGGACCCCCGGCGCCCGCGCCCGGATCTCCGGCGCCCGCTCCGGCCCCGTCTCCCGAGCCCGCTCCCGCGCCGGCCCCG
>DASVTA010000445.1:0-3591 GCA_036387815.1 Allosphingosinicella sp. | reverse complement strand
CGCCGCGAAGCTCAAAGTCGTCGCTTCGGCAAGGGGCAGGTATTTGAGGGCGCTGAACGCCAGCACCATCGTCGCGAGACCCGTCGCGGCGCGCCAGGCATGGGCGAGGGGACGGGTCGTCCGCCAAAGGGCGTAGTTGCGGCTCCAGGCGACCCAGAGGAGCAGCGGGGGCAGCCCGAACGCGAACCGATAGAAAGTGAGTTCGACCGTCGCGATCCCAGCCGAATGACCGAGCTTGATCATCGCCGCCATGACGGCGAAGCCGGCCACGGCGCCGATGCGCAGGCCGATCCCGATCAGCCGGTTCTGCTGGGGGCGGTCGGTTGCCATGGATCGGGCGGTAGGCTCCCGGCGCCGGAGGGGACAGTCACTTTTCGGCGCGGCGGTTCGGAACGCTCGTCTGGCGGTAGGAAAAGTGACTGTCCCCAGCCTCCCGCCGGGGTCGTAATGACGTACCGCCCGCGCTACATACGCCGCGGGCAAATGCATATCTTCGCGAATCCTACACGCTTCCTGCGGCTCGCGCGGCCGCTTACCGCCTGGCTTGGCTGGAGCGGTGCGCTGCTCATCGCCGCTGGCCTGGGCTGGGGCCTGTTCTTCGCGCCGCCCGACTACCTCCAGAGGGAGACGGTCCGGATCATGTACATCCACGTTCCCGCCGCCTGGCTGGGCATGGGAGGCTGGGCCGGAATCGCGGTCGCGAGCCTGATGCAGATCGTCTGGCGGCACCCGCTCGCCGCAGTCGCCGCCCGGGCGCTCGCCGTGCCCGGCGCCGTGTTCACCTTCGTCTGCCTCGCCACCGGCTCCCTGTGGGGGCGTCCCGCCTGGGGCACCTGGTGGGAATGGGACGGGCGGATGACCTCGATGCTGGTCCTCCTCTTCCTCTATATCGGCTTCATCGCCCTGGCCGATGCCGAGCGCGAGCGGTCGGGGGAGGGGAGGCTCACCGCGATCTTCGGGCTGGTCGGGGCGGTCAACCTGCCGATCATCCATTATTCGGTCCTCTGGTGGCGCACTCTGCACCAGGGGCAGAGCATCGGCCTCACCCGCTCCAGCATCGACGGCTCCATGCTGTGGCCGCTGTTCGTCTCGGCGGCGGGTTTCACCCTGCTGTTCGCGGCGATCGTGCTTATGCGGATGCGCTCCGCGCTCGCTCGCCAGAAAGTCGAGGCCCGGATGCGCAGGATGGCGGCATGACCCACTGGCCGTTCATCGCCGCCGCCTACGCCGTCGCCCTTGTCGCCACCTTCGGACTCACGGGCTGGAGCTTCGCCGAGATGCGCCGCTCGGAACGCGAGGCGGATGCTCTGAAGGACAAGAGGTGAAGGCGAAGAACCAGCGCCTGACCCTGCTCGTCCTCGCCATCGCCGCTGTGCTGGGGGCGGTGCTTCTCGCCATGTCCGCACTGAAGGACCAGGCGGCCTATTTCTATGCGCCGGGAGACGTCGCCCGAGGCGCTCCTCCGGCCGGCCGGGCGGTCCGCATCGGCGGCATGGTGAAGGCCGGCTCGGTGAAGCGAGCGCCGGACGGAGTCACGGTCCACTTCGTCGTGGCCGACGAGACGACCCATACCATTCCCGTCCGCTTCACCGGCATCGTCCCCGACCTCTTCAAGGAGAATAGCGGAGTGGTCGCGGAAGGCCGCTTCCGGCCCGGTGGCCTTTTCGTCGCCGACAACATCCTCGCCAAGCACGACGAAAATTACATGCCGCCCCAGCTCGATTCGAAAAAAGGCGAGCACAAGAGCGAGAGCCTTAGATGATTGCCGAAGCCGGCCTTGCAGCCTTGTGGCTGGCGGCGGCGCTGTCGCTGCTCCAGCTTGGGATGGGCATTGCGGCGCTGCTCGGTTCCTCCCCTGCATTCGCAGGGGAGGGGGACCATGCGAAGCATGGTGGAGGAAGCCTTCCAGACTCCGAAGAACCCCTCCACCGCGCTTCGCGCAATCCCCCTCCCCGAGAAATCTCGGGGAGGAATTTAGGGTCTGCCATCCGGCCCGTCGCCGTCGTCCAGGCCGCCCTCGTCGGCCTGTCCTTCCTCGCCTTGATCCAGCTCTTCCTGCGCACCGATCTCTCCGTGAAGCTGGTCGCGGCGAACAGCCATTCCCTCAAGCCCTGGCTCTACAAATTCGCCGGGACCTGGGGGAATCACGAAGGCTCGATGCTGCTGTGGGTGACGGTGCTCGCCGTGGGCGGCGCGGCGGTCGCCCTGTTCGAGCGGCGGCTGCCCGAGCGCACCCTGATCGCCACCCTTGCCGCTCAGGCGGCGATCGGCCTCGGCTTCTACGCTTTCCTCCTCTTCTCCTCGAACCCGTTCGAGCGGCTTTTCGCGCTTCCCGCCGAGGGCAATGGTCTCAACCCGCTGCTCCAGGATCCCGGCCTCGCCTTCCATCCCCCGACGCTCTATTTCGGCTATGTCGGAATCTCGATCGCCTTCTCCTTCGCGGTCGGGGCGTTGATCACCCGCGACGTGGGTCCGGCCTTCGCCCGCGCCATGCGGCCCTGGGTGCTCGGCGCCTGGATATTCCTCACGCTCGGAATCACGGCCGGCTCCTATTGGGCCTATTACGAACTCGGCTGGGGCGGCTGGTGGTTCTGGGATCCGGTCGAGAATGCCTCGCTCATGCCCTGGCTCGCGGCCACCGCGCTCCTCCATTCGGTGACGGTGCTCGCCACCCGCGACGGCCTTCGGGCCTGGACGGTGATGCTTGCCGTCGTCGCCTTCTCCATGTCCATGGTCGGCACCTTCCTCGTCCGCTCGGGGATCCTAACCAGCGTCCACAGCTTCGCGGTCGATCCGCAGCGCGGCGCCTTCATCCTCCTGCTCCTGGCATTGTATATCGGCGGCGCGCTGACCCTGTTCGGCTTGCGCGTCGGAACTGTGAGGGAGGGATCGACCTTCGATCCCGTCAGCCGCGAGGGCGCGCTCGTCCTCAACAACCTCCTGCTTTCGGCCGTGCTTGGAATCGTCCTCGTCGGAACGCTCTATCCGCTGTTCGCGGAGGCGGTGACGGGGGAGAAGCTCTCGGTGGGCCCGCCCTATTTCAACGCCGCCGCCGGTCCGCTCGCCTTGATCCTCGTCGCCGCGATGGCCGCCGGTCCCCTGATGCGATGGCGGCGCGACCGGCTGCGCGAGGTCGCGGGCCGGATCGCCCTGCCGATCCTCGTCACCGCCTCGGCCCTGCTTGCACTGGTCGTCTTCGTCCCCGGGATGCGGATACTCCCTTTGCTCGGGCTCATGCTCGCGGTCGGGGTCGGCGCCGCCAGCGTCGCGCCCTTGTGGAAGCGCAACCTCCGGCGTACGCCGCTCTTCACCTGGGGAATGGTGATCTCGCACCTCGGGATCGCCGTTGCGCTGGCGGGCATGGCGAGCGAGGCCGCTTTCACGCGCGAAACCCTCGTCGCGGCCCGGGTCGGCGAAACGGTCGAGGTGGGCCCCTGGAGCGTCCGCTTCGATTCGGTGGAGCCGTTGGCCGGTCCGAACTGGACGGCGATCGAAGCGAGGCTGCTCGTCCGCCGCGGCGACGGCGGCGCTTTCGTCCTCCGCCCCCAGTCGCGCATGTTCAACTCGCCTCCGACCGAGACGAACGAAGCC
>DASVTA010000444.1:0-2319 GCA_036387815.1 Allosphingosinicella sp. | reverse complement strand
GTGCAAAGCGCAGCTAGAGGGCACCGCGTTAGGGCCGCGCGGTTAGGGACTCGTTGAACACAATGGTTACCGCCGGAGTCAGCCTGTTTCGGCGGTCTCTGGCGCTGAGCACGGGCCTCAGCCGGGGAGCACCCATCGGAGGCTGCGAATCGTCATTCCACGCGCTTGCCATGCCGGCGCCGGGCTCTGACGGCGACCGCCCCGTCCCGGCCGAAGGCCCAATTTTGTTCGCACAAAGAACACGAAGGGCACCAAGGGGCCCAGCGGCGCCGCGACCGCGACTCCTCCGGACGCGCTTTGCATCGATTCGCTGCGCGGGCTCTTCGTGACCTTTGCGTTCTTCGTGCGAACCATCCTTCGGCCACGGCTGCGGCCCAGTGGTTCGCACTAGATGCGCGGCCGTCAGCCGCCGGCGGGGGTGCCCCAGACCTTTGCGAGACGGGCTTCTCGGCCGCAGCGCCAGCGGTAGTATTTGTATTTGGTGGCGTTCTTCTTGTAATAATCCTGGTGATAGCCTTCGGCCGGATAGAAGGGGGCGGCGGGGAGGATCTGCGTGGCGACGGGCTTCTTGAGGAGGGCGGCGGCGCGGGCTTTGGTGGCTTCGGCGACGCGGCGCTCGGCCGGGTTGGCGACGAAGATGGCGGAGCGGTACTGGCTTCCGCGGTCGCAGAACTGGCCGCCGCCGTCGAGCGGATCGATCGTCCGGAAGAAGCGGGCGACGAGGCGCGGGTAGCTGACCTTGGCCGGATCGTAGACGATTTTCACCACTTCGATATGGCCGGTCCCGCCGGCCGAGACCTGCTCGTAGGTCGGGTTGGCGGACCTTCCGCCGGCATAGCCCGACGTCGTCGAGACGACTCCGGGGATCTTGTCGAAATCGGCTTCGGTGCACCAGAAGCAGCCGCCCGCGAAGACCGCCGTGGCGAGCCTGGGACCGGGCGCGGCGACTCCCGGATGGGGCGCCCGAAAAGCGATCGCCAACCCCGCCAGGAGGAGCAGCGCGCCGACAAGGGCCCGTCTCGCCCGGCTCATGCGGCGCGGAACTTCAGGGCGAGGCCGTTCATGCAGAAGCGCTTGCCGGTGGGCTTGGGGCCGTCGTCGAACACGTGGCCGAGATGGCCGCCGCAGCGCCGGCAGTGAACCTCGGTGCGCACTCCGAAGAGCCCCCGGTCGGGCCGGGTGCGAACCGCATTGGGCAGAGGCGCGGTGAAGCTCGGCCAGCCGGTGCCGCTGTCGAACTTCGCGGCCGAGCTGTAGACCGGAAGGTCGCAGCCGGCGCACAGGAAGGCGCCGCGGCGCTTCTCCCGATCGAGCGGGCTCGACCCGGCGCGCTCGGTGCCGGCCTCGCGAAGCACGTAATAGCGCTGCGGGCCGAGGATCCGGCGCCATTCGGCCGGAGTCTTCACGATTTCGAAGCGCTCGGCGGCCTCTGCCGGGGAGCCGCTCCGGCCGAAGGCGAAGACGCCGGCGCCGGCGGCCGCGGCGAGGGCCGCCGCGGAACCGATCAGGCCGCGGCGGGAAATCGGAGTGTCGCTCATGAAAAAGACCTTGCTGTGAGCCTCTTATGTAGGAACGCCGGGACCGTCCGCCACCCTGGGCGAAAGGATGTGCTCAAATGAAGTTCCTCCCGAGCTTGCTCGGGGTGGGAATGTAGGCGGGTCAGCATGCCGGGGGCGTGCTGAGGGCCGGAACCGGCTGCGAAGCAGCCGTGGGGCGAAGCGCGGTGGAGGGGGAATACCGACTCCGAATTGCCCCTCCACCACGGCGCTTCGCACCGCGGTCCCCCTCCCCGAGGCGAGCTCGGGGAGGAATTCGGCGTGCTGGACCTCGACTCCGCTCCGGCCGACGGCGAGAAGCGAAGGCCGGAGGCGTCCGCCACCTGGGCGAAAGAATGTGCTCAAATGAGGTTCCTCCCCGGGGCGAGCTCGGGGAGGATTTGGGGTTTTCTAGAACTCGACGCCGATGCGGCCGTAGACGAAGCGGCCGTTGAAGCCGAAGGGCGAGAAGATCGAGAACGGAATATATTGCTGGTTGGCGGGAAAGACTCCGCCGACCGAGGCCGGCCGTGCGCCGAAGGGGGACCGGGTCGGGTAGACGTCGAGCAGGTTGTTGGCGCCGATGGCGAACTCGAACCGGTTCGCGAGCTTGTAGCGGACCTCCAGATCGGTGATCCACTTGGCCTTGAGGAAGATGTCGTCCGGTCCGAAAGCGGTGAGGCTGAGGGCGTCCGCGCCGAGCGGCGCCGCCGCGCCCGGCGAGACGACCTTGCCGTAGCGGGAGGTGCGCGCGGTGATGCCGACGTTGCCGATGTCGCCGTCG
>DASVTA010000443.1:0-3859 GCA_036387815.1 Allosphingosinicella sp. | reverse complement strand
GCTTCATAGGAACGACCCATGGAACGGCTTAGCTTTAACCGACCAACGACACCCAGAGGCTGTCGCTGACCGGGGCCGCCGCCCACATGTCCCTTCATCTAAACCGACAATGTCAAAGAGCCGCGACTTCCTCTCCCCTTTTACCGGGGCAACCGGGTTAGCGATTGAGAAGACGCAGACGGGTCGGGCAAAACCGCCCCGCCGGTGAAGGGCCATATATGGAGGCTGTTTGCCCCCGTCAATGGCTTTTTTCGGAAACTTCCCAACTTCTCTTCGGCTGGCCGGACCGGGATCCGGAGTCGCCGCCGCATCGTTTCCGCGGCCTGAAGCCGGGCGCCGATGCGAAGATGGAGGGTTTCCGAAAAACCGCGATCCGTTTCCGGGCCGCGCCTTCCTTAACCTATTTAGTCGGGGCTGATCCCGCCTTCAAGGCCCTCGTAAAAACTTTTTTTCAAAGATGTCAGCGGCTTAGAACCCGAAGGTGCCGGTCGCCGCCGACGAGGGGCTGATCTAGGTAAGGTTCTTGCGGCTGACAACCCCCCGAATCGGAGCTTATTCAAAAAAGTGTCACGCGCTCTGGATATAAGCGCGCATCGCCTCGGCTTCCTCCTCGATCCGGTTCAGCCGGTGGGCCACCAGATCGCCGATCGACACGATCCCGATCAGCCGGTCCTTCTCCACCACCGGCAGGTGCCGGATCCGGCGCCGGGTCATCTGCGACAAGGCGGCGAGCACCGAGGTCTTCGGATCGACGGTGATGGCGGGCGCGGTCATCACCCGGCTGACCGGCCAGGACAGCATCTCGGCGCCGTCGCTCCTCAGGCAGTAGATGACGTCGCGCTCCGAGACGATCCCGGCGACCCGGCCGCCTTCAACGACCGGCAGCGCGCCGATTCGCCGTTCGGCGAGCAATCCTACGGCCTCGCTGACGCTGGTCCCCGAATCGACGCTGAGCACCTCGCGCCCCTTGCCCTCGAGAATGGCTGCGATGGTCATGGGGCAATCTCCTGTTTTTTCCCCGACTCGGGTTGAATCATCCCATGACAGAGGCCCAAATGCAAAGCATGCCCCGCCACGACCCCATTCCGCCCAAGCCCGAGGCACCCGCCCTCGCCTGGTCCCGCTACAAGCACATGATGAAGTGGATGGCCCTGGCCTCCGCCGTCGCCGCCGCGGTCGCCGTCGCCTATCTCAAGGCGACGAGCGACGCCATGCCCTGGCAGATGGTGGTCGCCACGATCGCCGGAGTGGGGCTGTCGGTGCTGCTCGGCACCGCGCTGATGGGGCTGGTCTTCCTCTCCGACCGCACCGGCCACGACGAGGCGGCTTCCGGCAAGGAGAGCCGGCCGTGAGCGAAGGAAAGCGCGAGCCCATCCTGCGGGTGGTGCCGAGGCCGGGCGACATCAATTCGAACGGCCACATCTTCGGCGGCTGGGTGCTTTCCCAGATGGACATCGCGGCCGGCATCGTCGCGGCCCGCGAATCGGACGGGCCGGTGGCGACGGTGGCGGTGGACGCGATGAAGTTCCTCGCTCCGATCCTCCTCCACGACCTCATCTCGGTCTACGCCTGGGTGGAGCGGATCGGCCGGACCTCGATCGCGATCCGGATCGAGGTGATCGCGATTCGCGACCGCGGCGCAAGCGAGGTGAAAGTGACGGAAGGCCTGTTCACCTTCGTCGCGCTCGACGAGAACAACCGGCCGCGGCCGGTCAAGCGCAGCTAGCGCCTGGCGACTCGGTAGCGAAGGCTGGCGCGGGCGTTGGCGGGCACCGTCACCGACCAGAGGGGCCGTCCGTCGCGGTTGCCGAGCGCCGTCGCCGAAGTCACCTTCAGCTCGCCCCCCATCAGCAGCGCCTCGAATCGGATCGGCGCGGGCTGCGCGTTGCTGACGGTGAGCTCCCATTCCTCCTCACCGCCCGATTCGGGC
Organism: Allosphingosinicella sp.; assembly: GCA_036387815.1. Taxonomy (GTDB): domain Bacteria; phylum Pseudomonadota; class Alphaproteobacteria; order Sphingomonadales; family Sphingomonadaceae; genus Allosphingosinicella. The sequence continues at coordinate 1,929 of DASVTA010000443.1, read as the reverse complement.
GACAGCCTGACCGCCTGGGCCGCGACCGACGCCGCCGAGCCGACGGGTATCTCCACCGCCTCGCCCACGGCGCGATCGTCGACGAAGCCGCGGCCGAGCAGGATCGGCCGGGCCTGCCCGGTGCCGAACAGGACCAGCCGCCCCGCCGGAAGCGGAAGGCCGAGCCCGTCCTGGCGCGTGTTGCGGGTCGTGAGGACCCGGGTCACGATCTGGCTGCCGAGGTTCCGGATGTAGCCATCGACCCGGTAGATAGTCTCGACCGCGATCCCCTGCCGGCTGAGCAGCGCCACCTGCTTCTGGCTTCGGGCGGCCACCGTCACGGGCTCCGGGATCCGGTAGAGCTTGAGGTCGCCCAGCTCCTCCTGCTCAGCCATCATCGCCGGCGGCGGAGGCGGCGGAGCGGGGGACTCCACGGGCGGCGGCGGCGGCATCATCTCCATGAGCCTCGAGCCGCTGACGACGATCTCCTCCTTCTCGAACACCTGCTCGCGAAGGTCGCTGGTGGTGGTGCCGGAGGGCCAGCATCTGAGCACCAGCGGCGGCGCCTGGGGACGGGCGGGACTATGGGAGCTCCGGTTGAGCCGGCCGGCGACGGCCTGGGTGCTCGCCTTGCTGAAGCCCGTCTCGTCGCCATTGGCGAGGGTCAGCCAAGCGAACAGGTCCATCCTGGCGCCGTCGGGCGACAGCCGGGCGACGTAATTGGCCTGCCAGTCGAAGCCGCTGGCGATGTAGGAGAGGGTGACGGTCGCCCTTACCGCGCGCGGGCTCCGGACCCGCACGGAAAGGGTCGGCCTGGCCGAAAGGTTCGGCGGCACCCGGTCGTAGAGCAAGGTCGAGGCAAGGCCGTCGCAGCGCAGCGATTCGATCCCGTCCGGAGTCTCGAGAACGACCGCTCCGCCGGCGCCGGAGCGGACCACCGCCTCGGTATGGCGCACCGCTCCCGCGGGGGAGGTCCGGCGCAGGTGCACCCGGCGGCCGAGCGAGGCATCGAGCAGGCTCCCCGGCGAGAGCAGCCAGGCGTCCTGGTTCTTCTCCCTCACTCCGCCAGGGAAGCCGCTGACGATCGCGCTCTCGGGCAGGATCCCGCCGGCCACGCCTTCGAAGCGGACGTCCGATTCGCCCGCGGGGATGGAGACCCGACGGGTCTCGGTGATGAGGGCGAAGCCGTTCAGCCAGCGAAGGTCCATGCCCTCGCCCGGGCCGCGGGAGGGCGCCCGATAGACGGTGACCGCGACGGCGTCCGGCCGTTGGGAGCGCGCCGCCGGCTGCGCGCCCGCCGCCGCCGCCGCGGCGAGGAGCAGCCCGCAAATCGAGGCGCGCCGGACGCCCATGCGCCGGTCAGTAGCGCGAATCGAAGGTGGCGGTGACGGTCGTGTCGCCATTGGCCGGGACCGTGACTCGCCACATCGTCTCGCTGGCGGAGCGGCGGGTGCTCTTCAGGCTCTCGTCGACGATCCGGACGTCGCCCCACAGGCCGGACTGGATGAGATCGACGGTGACCGGCGCCGGCCGGGCGTTGGTCAGGACGTAGTTCATCGTCGTCCGCCAGCGGTCTCCCGACTTCTTTTCGCGAGTCACCACCAGCGGCTGGACCTTGACGTCGAAGGCCTGGCCGGTGGTGATCGCCACGTCGGAGCCCATCGGCGTGTGGCCGATCTGGTTCTCGCCCACGAACTGGGCGTTGCCGCGCGCGTCCTTCATGTAGACCCGCACCGTTCCCGCGGGCAGCGCGTCGCCGAGCCCCTGATCGCGCGAGCTGGAGAATTGCAGGACGGTGTCCGCGCTCGCAGCTTGGTTGAGCGTTCCCAGCCACGAGTTGCGGAAGACGTAGGCCCGCCGTCCGGCCGCGCCCGTGACGTCGAGGAAGCTCACCTGCTTGGTCTGCTGGTTGGCGATCGTCGTGCGCTCCTTGAGCGGGTAGAGGAGGAA
>DASVTA010000442.1:0-12091 GCA_036387815.1 Allosphingosinicella sp. | reverse complement strand
CGGGCGCCAACATCGCGCTCGCCTGCGACCTCGTCGTCGCGGCGCGCTCGGCCAGATTCATCCAGAGCTTCGCCGCGATCGGCCTCATTCCCGACAGCGGCGGCACCTGGGTGCTTCCCCGGCTCGTCGGCCAGGCGCGGGCGCTCGGCCTCGCCCTCACCGCAGAGCCGCTTCCGGCGGAGAAAGCGGCCGAGTGGGGCCTGATCTGGAAGGCGGTGGACGACGAGAGGCTCGACGAGGAGGTGGACGCCCTCGCCAATCGCTTCGCGCAAGCTCCGACGAAGGGCCTGGGCCGAATCAAGAAGATGATCCGCGAAAGCTGGGGCCACAGCCTCGACCAAGAGCTCGACTTCCAGCGCGACGCGATGCGGGAGCTCGGCTTCGGCGACGACTATCGCGAAGGCGTGGCCGCGTTCATGGAGAAGCGGAAGCCGAATTTCACGGGCAGGTGAGCAGAGCGTCATTGCGAGGAGCGAAGCGACGCGGCAATCCAGGCGCCTGCGACGCCCGCTGGACTGGATTGCTTCGCTCCGCTCGCAATGACGGGCTAAAGGACGAGACATGAAAACGCTGAAGCTTCTCAACTATGCCGAGGACCGCTGGTACGAGGCCTCGTCCGGCCTCGCCCCGGTGGAGAGCGCCGTCACCGGCGAGGTGGTCGCCGAGACGGGGAGCGGCGGTCTGGATTTCGCCGCCATGCTCGACCATGCCCGCCGCGTCGGCGGCCCGGCGCTTCGGCGGCTGACCTTCCATGAGCGCGCGCACATGCTCAAGGCGCTCGCGAACGCGATCATGGCCCGCAAGGAGGAGCTTTACGAGCTCAGCTACGAAACCGGGGCCACCCGAACCGACGGCTGGATCGACATCGAAGGCGGCGCCGGGACGCTCTTCTCCTTCTCCTCGAAGGGCCGGCGCGAGCTGCCCAACGGCCGAATCCTGATCGACGGCGCACCGGAGCCTCTGTCCAAGGGCGGAAGCTTCGTCGGACAGCATGTCTTCACGTCCCTGCAGGGCGTGGCCGTGCACATCAACGCCTTCAATTTCCCGGTCTGGGGGATGCTCGAAAAGCTGGGGCCCACCCTGCTCGCCGGGGTTCCGGCGATCGTCAAGCCGGCGTCCGCCACCGGCTATCTGGCCGAAGCGGCGTTCCGGATCATGATCGAGGCCGAAGTCCTGCCGCCCGGAGCGCTCCAGCTCGTGATGGGCGGGGTGGGCGACCTGTTCGATCACCTGACCCTCCAGGACGTCGTCAGCTTCACCGGCTCCGCCCAGACGGCGATGAAGCTTCAAAGCCATCCTGTCATCGCCCGCGAGAGCGTCCGCTTCATCGCCGAGCGCGACAGCCTCAACGCCTCGGTCCTCGGCCCCGACGCAGCGCCGGGAACCCCTGAGTTCGACCTCTTCATCAAGGAGATCGCCCGCGAGATGACGGTCAAGGCGGGGCAGAAATGCACCGCCATCCGCCGCGCGATCGCGCCCGCCGAGCATCTCGACGCGGTGCAGGCGGCGCTCGTCGAGCGGCTCGGCAAGGCCCGGATCGGCGACCCGCGCGAGGAAGCGACGACGATGGGCGCGCTCGCCAGCCGCTCGCAGCTCCGCTCCGTCCGCGAGGCCGTCGCCGAGCTTGCGAAGTCGGCGCGGATCGTCTCCGGCGATCCCGAGCTCTCGCCGGTGGCGGGGAACGGATCGTTCATCTCGCCCATTCTCCTGCGCGCCGACGACCCGTGGGGATCGGCCGCGGTCCACGACGTCGAGGCCTTCGGGCCCGTCTCCACGATCATGCCCTATCGCGGCCTCGACGATGCGATCGCGCTCGCCAACCGCGGGATGGGGAGCCTGGCCCTGTCGCTGTTCACCTTCGATCCGCGGGTGGCGGAGGAGTTCGTCCTCGGGGCGGGCGCCTATCACGGGCGGATGGTCATCCTCGACCGGACGAGCGCCAGGGAATCGACGGGTCACGGCTCTCCCCTCCCGGTCCTCGTCCATGGCGGCCCCGGCCGCGCCGGCGGCGGCGAGGAGATGGGCGGCATTCGCGGCGTCACGCATTACATGCAGCGCACGGCGCTCCAGGGCTCCCCGGCCGTTCTCTCCGCCGTCGTCGGCCAGTGGCTTCCCGGCGCGCCCAAGCCCGAGGGCGATCGCCACCCGTTCCGGAAGCGCATCTCGGAGCTGGAGATCGGCTTCACCCTGAAGACCGCAAGCCGCACCGTCAGCCTCGAGGATATCGAGCATTTCGCCGCCTTCACCGGCGATAATTTCTACGCCCACATGGACGAGGAGGCGGCGAAGGCCAATCCGATCTTCGACGGCCGGGTCGCCCACGGCTACCTCATCCTGAGCTTCGCCGCCGGGCTGTTCGTCGATCCCGATCCGGGCCCGGTGCTCGCCAATTACGGCCTCGAGAACCTGCGCTTCCAGACTCCGCTCTATCCCGGCGATTCGATGCGGGCCGAGCTGACGGTGAAATCGAAGAGCGTCCGCAACGAGGAGATGGGCGAAGTCCGCTGGGCGGTCTATGTGTTCAACCAGAAGGACGAGGTGGTGGCTTCCTACGACCTCCTCACGATGAACACGCCATGATGAAACGCTCCCTCCCCCTCCTTCCCCTCTTCGCCGCCGCCGCCTGCGGCGCTTCCGCAACGGCCGAGCCGCCGGTCGATTCGTACAAGGTCGTCCGCGAATATCCGCACGACCCGGCCGCCTTCACCCAGGGGCTGATCTTCCTCGACGGCCGGCTCTACGAAAGCACCGGCCTCAACCGCCAGTCGACCGTCCGCGAGGTGAGGCTGGAGGACGGCAAGGTGCTCCGCTCGGTCGACATCCCACCGCAATATTTCGGCGAAGGCCTCGTCAATTGGGGCCCCGACCTCCTCAGCCTGACCTGGCAGGACGGAGTGGGCTTCCGCTGGAACCGCGCCGATTTCAAGCCCAAGGGGCAGTTCCGCTATACCGGCGAAGGCTGGGGCCTGACGCAGGACGGCAAGAACATCATCCTCAGCGACGGCACCAGCACGCTCCGCTTCTTCGATCCGGCGACGATGCGGGAAAGGAAGCGGATCGCCGTCACCTACAAGGGCGAGCCGGTCGAGCGGCTGAACGAGCTCGAATGGGTAAAGGGCGAGATCTTCGCCAACGTCTGGATGGGCCGCAGGATCGCCCGGATCGACCCGCAGAGCGGCGCGGTGAAGGGCTGGATCGACCTCACGCAGCTTGCGGCGGAGAATTCGAACGGCGATCCCGACGCCGTCCTCAACGGCATCGCCTACGACGCCAAAGGCGACCGGTTGTTCGTGACAGGCAAGAACTGGGCGAAGCTGTTCGAGATCGACGTCGTCCCGCAGGGCAAGTGATCGCCAGAGCGTGACTGGCCCGCGCCGGGACGCGCACGAGGGTCCGGAACGGCGGCATCGCCCCAAGGGTTCTTGCCCGCGAAACCCCCGCGAGGAGAAGCCGGATGAAAGTCGCCGAATTCATGACCCAGGACGTCCAGACCGTGACTCCGGACCAGCCCATCCGGGAGGCGGCTCAGTTCATGCTCAGCGCCGATGCGGGCGCCATGCCCGTCAGCGAGGGCGACAAGCTGATCGGAATGGTGACGGACCGCGACATCGCCGTCCGCGGAGTGGCCGAAGGCCTCGGCCCCGACACGCCCGTCCGCGAGGTGATGACCGAGGATCTGGTCTATTGCTTCGACGACGAGGAGGTCGAAGCGGTGGCCCTCAAGATGAGCGACGCCCAAGTCCGCCGGATGCCGGTGCTCAGCCGCGAAGGCGAGACCCTCGTCGGAATCGTCTCGCTCGGCGACATCAGCCGCTCCGACCAGAGCGAAGCCGCCTCCGTCGCCCTCGACGGAATCACCGATCCCGGCGGCGAGCACAGCCAGACCAGCGAGCACTGAAGCAGAGCTCAGCTTCGCGTCGTCACGCTGGACGCTGATCCGGACATGGGTGTCACCCCGGACTTGATCCGGGGTCCACCTCCCACCGCCATGGGAGGCGCCCCGACACAGCCGGCAAAATAGGATTTGTCCGCTCGGCCGCCAGGAGCTGGAGGGCCTGCTCCTGGAAGAATATGAAGGCGCCCTGTGGACGCGGGACCTGCTCGAAAAGGCGCGCTTCTTGTCTCCCCATGCGCAGCATGGGGAGGGGGACCAGGTGAAACCTGGTGGAGGGGTAACTGGCTCGGAGTTGGCAGGTTCACGCGAGATGCTCGGCCTCCGAGCCACCTACCCTTCCACCACCTTCGGTGGTCCCCCTCCCCATCTGCCGATGGGGAGGCAGATCCGCAGAATAATCATCGGCCTCGACCCGCCCGCCTCCACCCACGGCGACAGCTGCGGCATAATCGTCTGCGCCAGGGACGAGGAAGGCACCGCCTGGGTAATCGCCGACCTCACCGCCGCCGGCCTCTCTCCCGAAGCCTGGGCGACACGCGTCGCCGAAGCCGCCGCCCAATATGGCGCCGGCAAGATCGTCGCCGAAAAGAACCAGGGCGGCGACATGATCGCCAGCGTCCTGGGAGCCGCCGAATCCGACCTCCCCGTAAAGCTCGTCGCCGCAACGAGAAGCAAGGCGGCGAGGGCCGAACCCATAGCCCTGCGCTTCGAAACCGGCCGAGCCCGCCTCGCCGGCCACTTCTCCGACCTCGAAGACCAGCTCTGCGCCCTCACCTGGTCCGGCTACCAGGGGCCGGGGAGCCCCGACCGAGCCGACGCCTTGGTCTGGGCGATGAAGGAACTCTTCGAAAAGGAACGGGCGGAGCCGAGGGTGCGGAGGCTTTGAGATGAGAACCATCAAGCTAGAAGGGCTCTGCTAACTCCCCTTAGGGTTAGAAGGAGAGAATCATGCATCCCGAGATCGAGAAGCGCCTGACTGCGGAAGCTGAAGTTCGAATTCCGCTGGCCTTCCAATATTATTCCCAGGCACTGCGCTCGACAGTGACGATGAACGGCGCCGGAGTGGCCGGTATCTTGGCCCTCTTGCAGCCGTTCCCTGAGAGCCGCGTCGCGCTGGCGGTCTGCTCGGTTCCGTTCGTTCTCGGACTTATCGTCGCCATTGGAGGGTGGTTATCCAGTTTGGACGATCCGACGGACTCGATTGATCGCAGAGCTTCGATCGGTATGTCGCTGGCTAAGGTGACATTTACCTGCGCGGGCTTGTTCGTCTTTGGGGTCATCGCAACTCTTTGCACCGCCCTCGGCTCGGCAATCGGGGGATGAACTCGACCCGAAGCCCCGGTGCCAGCTACGTGCCTGGAAAAAGGGGACCCGGCGGCGGAGGCGAGAAGCCAAAAATATATACTGTCCCTGTTTTTCGTGCGGCCGCGACCGCTCGAAATTATAGTTCCGGACCTCTCGCGGAGACCGTTCCTGCGCTACCGCTGCAAGATGGGCCCACACAAAGACACAAAGGCACGAAGGGGCCGTCGTGGTGAAGCCGCTTCGACCTTTCCTCCGATCGGCGAATTAAGGCGCTGCGCGCCGGCTCCTGCAGGACCCTTTGTGCCTTTGTGTCTTCGTGTGAAACGAAAGCGGCTTGCCCGCCCTCACTCGCGCTGGCCGGCAGGCTCAGGCAGCCGAGCCACATTCGGCTCCACCCACCCGAGCCGCGCTTTGCGGGAGAACAGGGTTTCCGGGTCGTAGAAACAAGGGCCAGTCGCGGCGGCCTTCCTCCGAGCAGAGGAGGCCATTGATCTTTTCCACCAGCGGCAGCGCCGAATTCGCAGTGACGGTCACCAGACCGTCCCCCACTCCTCTCCTCCGATCGAGGAAGCAAGGCGCTGCGCGCCGGCTCTCGCAGGACCCTTTGTGCCTTTGTGTCTTCGTGTGAGCCAAAAGCGGCTTGGCCGCCCAACCGCGCCGGCGGCTAAGCTCCCGGAAGCCGAGCCAGATCCGGCTCAATCCATCCCAGCCGAGCCTCGCGGCCGAACAAGGTCTTCGGGTCGTAGAAGCACAGCGGCCAGTCGCGCTTCCCCTCTTCGGAAGCCAGCAGCCCGTTGACTTTCTCGACCAGCGGAAGCTCCGGATCGGCACGCGCCAGATACACCCGCACCGCCCGGATGAAGCACTGGGTGATCGTCTCGTGATAGCCTTCGCTGTCGCTGTTCACCCCGCCGACGCTCTCGTTGAAGCCGCGGATGATGTCCGGGAGGTCGCGCTCCGGGACTATGTCGGGGCGCTCCACCAGGAGCCAGCAGCAGGCGGCGAGATGGGCTTCGTGGGTCCATTCCTCGCGGCGCAGCGTGCGGGCGAGGAGGCCCTCGCCGATGTGGCGGATTGCGGCGTCGTCGTCGAAGAGGCGGGGTTCGTGCTTGTCCTTCATTGTCGTCGCTCCATCGACCGTCATCCCGGACTTGATCCGGGATCCATGAACACGGTTCTCACCAGGATGAGCACGGCGGTGTTCATGGATTCCAGCATACGCCGGAATGACGGGAACATGGAAAAAGGGCGCGCCGGCCGCCGCCGACGCGCCCCTTCGGGTCTTGCGTGGCCAAGCGTCAGGCGGCGGTCGCGGTGGGCTCCGCTTGGGCTTGCTGCGCCTGCGAGCGCGGTGCCGCGTCGCGGACTCCGGCGTCGACATGGGCTTCGAACTTGGCGAAATTGTCGATGAACAGCTTCACCAGCTTCGCCGCCGTCGAATCGTAATCCGCCTTGTCGGCCCAGGTGTCGCGCGGGTTCAGGATGCCCGTGTCGACGCCCGGCACCGAGACCGGAACCTCGAAGCCGAAATTCTCGTCCAGCCGGAACTCGACGTCGTTCAGGCTGCCGTCCAGCGCCGCGTTGAGCAGCGCCCGGGTCGCCTTGATCGGCATGCGCTGCCCGACGCCGTACTTGCCCCCGGTCCAGCCGGTATTGACCAGCCAGCAGGACACTCCGCCTTTGGCGATCCGCTCTTTCAGCAGATTGCCGTAGACGCTGGGGTGGCGCGGCATGAAGGGGGCGCCGAAGCAGGTCGAGAAGGTCGCTTCCGGCTCGGTCACTCCGATCTCGGTCCCGGCGACCTTGGCGGTGTAGCCGGAGAGGAAATGGTACATGGCCTGGTCCGGCGTGAGGCGGGCGATCGGCGGGAGGACACCGAACGCGTCCGCGGTCAGCATGACGATGTTCCTGGGCACCGGCCCAAGATTGTCGGCCGAGCAATTGGGGATGAAATCGATCGGATAGGCGCCGCGCGTATTCTCGGCATACGTGTTGTCGTCGAGGTCGAGCTCGCGCGTCTCCTCGTCGATGACGACATTCTCGAGCACGGTGCCGAAGCGCTTCGTCGTCGCGTAGATCTCCGGCTCGGCCTCGGGCGAAAGGCGGATCATCTTGGCGTAGCAGCCGCCCTCGAAGTTGAAGACGGCGGTGTCGGACCAGCCATGCTCGTCGTCGCCGATCAGGGTCCGGCTCGCGTCGGCCGAGAGAGTCGTCTTGCCGGTGCCCGACAGGCCGAAGAAGACGGCGGTGTCGCCGTCCGGGCCGATATTGGCCGAGCAGTGCATCGGCATCACGCCTTCCGCCGGAAGCAGATAGTTGAGGATTCCGAAGACCGACTTCTTCATCTCGCCCGCATAGGCCGTGCCGCCGATCAGGATCATCCGCTCGGTGAGGTTGACCGCGATCACGGTCTCGCCGCGGGTGCCGTGGCGGGACGGGTCGGCGCGGAAGCTCGGCAGGTCGATGATGGTGAATTCGGGCTCGAAGCCGGCGAGCTCGCCCGTCTCCGGGCGCACCAGCAGCGTTCGGATGAACAAATTGTGCCAGGCGAGCTCGTTGATGACCCGGACGCGCACCCGGTGCTCGGGCTGCGAGCCGCCGAACAGGTCGGCGACGAAGAGCGTCTCCTTCTCCGCCAAGGCGGCGAGGAAATCCTCCTTGAGGGCCGCGAAATGATCGGACGTCATCGACTTGTTGTTGTCCCACCAGATGGTGGACTCGGTCTCGGCGTCGCGGACGATGAACTTGTCCTTGGCGGAGCGGCCGGTGTGCTTGCCGGTGCGGACGGCCAGCGGGCCGTCCTTGGCGAGCACGCCTTCGCCGCGGCGGACCGCCTGCTCGACAAGCTGCGGAGTCATGAGGTTCCAGTGAAGCTCGGCTTCGGTGCTAAACCCCAGCCCTCTTGCCGGCACGCGATTGGCCACGACATTCTCCTCGGAATTGTACGACAAACGGGCGGCGCGACCGCCGCCCTTCAAGTGGGGCCGCGCATATCCGAGCGGGTCCGGTTCGTCAAAGGGTGACGGCTCGGCGGCCGTCATTGCGAGCGGAGCGAAGCAATCCAGTGCGGACTCCGGCGTCACTGGATTGCTTCGTCGCTACGCTCCTCGCAATGACGGCGCTCAGCCGCTAATGAGGCGCTTCAACCGCGGGGCGAGGGGAAAGAATGCCGGTTACGATCGCCCTGGTCGACGACGACCGAAACATCCTCACCTCGGTGTCGATCGCGCTCCAGGCCGAGGGCTTCGCGACGCGCGTCTATTCGGACGGCGAGGCGGCGCTGAAGGCGCTCGTCGACAATCCGCCCGAGCTGGCGGTGCTCGACGTCAAGATGCCGAAGATGGACGGCATGGAGCTCCTGCGCCGGCTTCGCGAGAAGAGCGAGCTGCCGGTCATCTTCCTCACCTCCAAGGACGAGGAGATAGATGAAGCGCTGGGCCTCGCGCTCGGTGCCGACGACTACATTACAAAACCGTTTAGTCAGAGACTCTTGATTGCTCGAATCCGAGCAGTCCTGAGGCGCGCGGAAGCTCGGGCGGCACTCGCCGACGATACTCGGACCGAGGCCGAGGTCCCACAGATCGTGCGCGGGCGGCTGCAGATGGATCCCGCCCGCCACCGGGTGGCCTGGAACGGCCGAGACGTCACCTTGACCGTCACCGAATTCATGATTCTGGAGGCGCTCGCGCAGCGGCCGGGCGTGGTCAAATCGCGCAACCAGCTGATGGACGTCGCCTACCAGGACGACATCTACGTCGACGACCGCACCATCGACAGCCACATCAAGCGCCTGAGGCGCAAGTTCCGGGCCATCGACGGCGAGTTCAAGGCGATCGAGACGCTTTACGGCGTGGGCTACCGTTTTGCCGAGGAGTGAAGAGAAGGACCTCGACCTCAAATGGTCGGGACGCTGGATGCTCCTCCACCGCATCCTCGCGGTCAACATATTCGCCCTCGCGGTCCTCGCCGGAAGCATCTTCTATCTGGACAGTTTCCGCGGGCGGCTGACCACCGGAGCGGTCACGAGCGCAGAGACCCAGGTCGGGATCATGGCGGATTCCCTGGCGCTGGCGGAGCCCGGTGAGAAGACGGCCCTGCTCCATCGGCTCGGCGCCCGTTCCCGCACCCGCCTCCGCGTGTTCGGCCCCGGCGGCGAATTGCGCATGGACAGCTGGCACGGCGCGCCGCCCACCTACGAGCTCCGCGATCCGGCGCGGGAGCCGTGGCGAAAGAACGTCGCGCGCCTGCTCGACAATCTGTTCGACGCGGTCGCGGGCAAACCGCCGGCCTTGCCGCTGCAACTTCCGGAGGCCGATCGGCTTGCGGGTTGGAGCGAAGCGGTGGCCGCCGCCCGGGCGCCGCGGCCCACGACCATGCTCCGCCGGGCGCCGGAGGGGACCTTGTTCATCTCCGCGGCCTCGCGGATCCCGGCATCGGGAGACGTCCTGCTCCTCACCCGCAACGCCCGCGACATCAGGAGCATCGTGCGCGACGAGCGAGGGACTCTCCTGATCGTCGTCTTCGTCACCTTGATCATGTCCGTCCTGCTCTCGCTGTTCCTGGCCCGGACTATCGCCCTGCCGCTTCGACGGCTGGCGCGGGCGGCCCATCAGGTCAGGCTCGGACGCGCCCGCGAGGTGGCGGTCCCCACCCTCCCCGCCCGCCGCGACGAGATCGGCCTGCTGGCGCGGGCGCTCAGCGATATGACCCAGTCCTTGCGCTACCGCATCGACGCCACCGAAGCCTTCGCCGCCGACGTCACCCATGAGCTGAAGAACCCGCTCGCCTCGCTCCGCTCCGCCGTCGACAGCCTCGACAAGATCGAGGATCCGGCGCTTCGCCGCCAGCTTCTCGAGATCGTTCGAAGCGACGTCGTCCGGCTCGACCGGCTGATCGTCGATATCGCCGAAGCCTCGCGGCTCGACGCCGAATTGAGCCGCACCCGCTTCGAGCCGGTCGACCTCGGGGGGCTGCTCGAAAGCCTGCTCGACCTGTGGCGGCCCCGGGCCGCGGAGCGGCGCGTACGGCTCGCCTTCGCCCGGCCGCGAGTAGGCAGCGCTGTCATTCTCGGTGACGAATCGCGCCTGGCGCGGGCCATCGACAATATCGTCGACAACGCCATCTCCTTCTCGCCGCCCGACGGCCTGGTCGAGATCGGCGCCGCCCGGTTCGGCGGCGAGGTGGTTATCGCGGTCGAGGACGAAGGCCCCGGAGTCCCCGCGGAAGCCCGCAAATCGATCTTCCGCCGCTTCCACAGCGTCCGGCCCGAGGCGGACGGCTTCGGCCGGCATTCCGGGCTCGGCCTCGCCATCGCCAGGACGACCGTGGACGGACATGACGGCCGAATCGAGGTCGAGAGCCGCCACGACGGCCGCAGCGGCGCCCGATTCGTGCTCCGTTTCCCCGAGGCGCCGCCGGAATGAAGACGCCCGCCGACGAGATCGTTCACGCATCCTGCGTCGCGATCGGCGGCCGGGCGGTGCTGCTCGCGGGACGCTCGGGCGCGGGCAAGTCGGACCTCGCCTTGCGCCTCATCGATCGCGGTGCGGTTCTGGTCAGCGACGACTATACCGAGCTTCGGCGGGTCGGCGACCGGGTGCGCGCGCGCGCGCCGGAGGCGATAGCCGGCAAGCTCGAGGTGCGCGGGATCGGCCTCGTCCAGCTTCCGGCGGCCGCCGGGTTGCCGGTATGCCTCCATGCCGATCTCGACCAGACGCCGGAGCGGCTGCCGGAGAGCCGTACGATAAGGCTGGCGGGCCTCGACATTCCCCAGATGGCGCTCGCGGCGCTTGAGCCTTCGGCGCCGCTCAAGCTAGAATATGCCCTAGTGCAGTTCGGACTTCCCCTTTGACGGCCGGCCCGGCCCCGCAGCGGATTCTGCTCGTCACCGGCCTGTCGGGGGCGGGCAAGTCGACGGCGCTTCGGACTCTCGAGGATCTCGGTTGGGAGGTGGTCGACAATCTGCCCTTGTCGCTGCTCGAGGATCTGCTCGAAACGCCGCTGGGCAAAGGCAACTCGCGGAGGCGGCGGCCGCTCGCGCTCGGAGTAGACAGCCGCACCCGCGATTTCGACGCCAACCGGATCGTCCAGCAGATCAAGGCCCTTGCGAGCGAGCAGCAGGTACCGGTCGAAACCCTTTATTTCGATTGCGCCGGTTCGGAGCTCATCCGCCGCTATTCGGAGACCCGCCGCCGTCACCCGCTCGCTCCGGACCGGCCGGCGACGGACGGCATCGCCGCCGAGCGCGAGCTGATGGAGCCGCTCCGGCGCTGGGCCGATCATGTCGTGGACACCACCGACACGGCCCCAAACGCGCTTCAGCAGCAGATCCGCCAGCGCTTCGGCGCCGACCGGCTGACCCCCACCCTGTCGATAATGTCTTTCGGCTTCGCCCGCGGCGTTCCGCGCAACGCCGACAACGTCTTCGACCTGCGGTTCCTGAGGAATCCCTATTGGGTCGATTCGCTTCGCGACCTCACCGGCCTCGACCCGGCCGTAGGCGAATATGTCGCGGGCGACGAAGCCTATGGCGAGGCGCTCTCGCGCATCGAGGATCTGCTTCTCTTCCTCCTTCCCCGCTACGGGGCGGAAGGAAAATCCTACGTGACGGTGGCGTTCGGCTGTACCGGCGGCCGGCACCGCTCCGTCCACGCCGCGGACCGCATCGCTGCCCGGTTGCGCGAGGCGGGATTTTCGCCCACGGTCGAGCATCGCGACCTCGCCTCGCCGCCGCGCGAGGGGGTCGAAGGCGGCGGCGGCGGGGGCAAGCCGCAGGATTGGGAAGTCTGATGATTGGTCTGGTTTTGGTGACCCACGGCCGGCTTGCGGCTGAGTTCGTTCGGGCGATGGAGCATGTGGTCGGCCCGCAGGAGCGGATCGAGGCGATCTGCA
>DASVTA010000441.1:0-2301 GCA_036387815.1 Allosphingosinicella sp. | reverse complement strand
GTGGTCGGAGCGCGCTCCTCCCTCTTCCTGCCTTATCCCAAGCTCGGCCTGATCGTCGTCGACGAGGCGCACGAGACCAGCTTCAAGCAGGAGGAGGGCGTGCCCTATCACGCCCGCGACGTGGCCGTGATGCGGGCCAAGCTGGAGGGTCTGCCGATCGTCCTCGCCTCCGCCACTCCGGCGATCGAATCGCGCCAGATGGCGGAGATCGGCGTCTATACCGAGATCAAGCTTCCCGAGCGCTACGGCGTTGCCGAGCTGCCCGAGATCGAGGCCCTGGATCTCACCGCCGACCCGCCGCCGCGCGGCCGATGGCTCGCGCCTCGGCTCGTTTCGGAGCTGGAGGAGACTCTGGCGAGGGGCGAGCAGGCCCTGCTCTTCCTCAACCGCCGGGGCTACGCTCCGCTGACTCTGTGCCGCCACTGCGGCCACCGCTTCCAATGTCCCAATTGCACCGCCTGGATGGTCGAGCACCGGCTCGTCCACCGCCTCGCCTGCCATCATTGCGGTCACATGATGCCGCCGCCGAGGGAATGCCCCGAATGCGGCGAGGAAGGGAGCCTGGTTCCCGTCGGGCCCGGAGTCGAGCGGATCGCCGACGAGGTCTCCGCGCTGTTTCCGGATGCGCGCACCGCCATCGTCACGTCCGACACGATCTGGTCGCCGGCCAAGGCCGCCGAGTTCGTGGGACGGATGGAGAGCGGCGAGATCGACATCGTGGTCGGCACCCAGCTGGTGACGAAGGGATATCATTTCCCGAACCTGACCCTCGTCGGAGTCGTCGACGCCGACCTTGGGCTCCAGGGCGGGGACCTGCGGGCGGCGGAGCGCACCTTCCAGCAGATCGCCCAGGTGGCGGGCCGCGCCGGCCGCGGCGAGAAGCCGGGGCGGGTCCTGGTCCAGACCCACGAACCCTCCGCGGCCGTGATCGAGGCCCTGGTGAGCGGCGACGCCGAGAGCTTCTACGCGGCCGAGACCCAGGCGCGGCGCGAGGCGGCGATGCCGCCCTTCGGCCGCCTCGCCGGGATCGTCATCTCGTCGGAGGACCTCGCCGAGGTGACGGAGGCGGCGCGGCTGATCGGCCGGGCAGCGCCCCGGGTGGAGAACATGGCGGTGTTCGGCCCCGCCCCGGCTCCGCTCGCCATGCTTCGCGGCCGCCACCGCCAGCGCCTGCTCGTCCACGCCGCACGCTCCCTCGACATGCAGGAGGTGATCCGCGACTGGCTGGGCAAGCTCAGCTGGCCGCGCGGGGTGCGGGTGACGGTGGACGTCGACCCTTATTCATTCCTGTGACGGCACCTTCCCATTTCCCCGGCGATGGAATAAACCTTTCTCGATCATAAGAAATTCGGGGGTGGGATGATGAACCGGTTGATCAGGCTGGCCTGTGCGGCGCTGCTCGCCTGCGCTCCGGCCGCGGCGAGCGCCGAGTGGAAGGAAGCCACCACGGCCAATTTCGTCGTCTATTCCGAAGGCGGCGAGGCGCAGCTGCGCGAGTTCGCGACCAAGCTCGAGAAGTTCAACTACGTGCTTCGCGCCTATCATGGCGTGAAGGCGCCGCCGAGCCCGATCAAGCTCAAGGTCTATCTGTTCCCCGGCACCGCCGCGGTGAGCAAGATGGCGGGGGGCGAAGGGATTGCGGGCTATTACATCTCCCGCGCCCGCGGCCTGATGATGGTGGGATCGCGAAGCCGGGCGCCTGCGGCGGTCAACGCGCGCAGCGGCCCTGACCGGCCCGACATCGATTCGGAGAGCGTCCTGCTCCACGAATATACCCACCATTTCATGTACCAATATTTCCCTGCCACCTATCCCACCTGGTACAGCGAAGGCTTCGCCGAATTCTGGGGCGCGACCAACATTCTCGCCAACGACGTCGTGGAGGTCGGCGAACCGGTCAACTATCGCTACGGCTCCTTCGTGATGAACCGCTGGCTTCCGGTCAGGAAGCTGCTCACCGCGCAAAGCTATGCCGACGTGCCCGAGCTCGACCTGCTCTACGCCGAGGGCTGGCTGCTGGTCCGCTACGCCTTTGAGGATCCGAAGCAGAGCAAGCAGCTCCAGGCCTATCTGAAGGCGATCAACGGCGGCGCCACCTACGAGCAGGCGATGAAGGATTCGTTCGAGGATGTCGGCGCGCTCGACGGCAAGCTTCGCGCCTATGCCGGGAGGAGCAAGTTCCAGGTGCTCCGGCTGCCGTTCAAGAAGATCGACGTCGGGCCGATCGCCGTCCGCCCGGCGAGTCCGGCCGAGGACAGCATGATGGAGCTCTCGATCGAGCTGGGCCAGGGGATCCTCAAG
>DASVTA010000440.1:0-3511 GCA_036387815.1 Allosphingosinicella sp. | reverse complement strand
ACCACCGCCTGCTGGGACATCCTCCACGTCTCGCCCGAGGCGATGATGTGCGCGTCGAGCCGGATGATCGTCAAATCCAGGGGCGCGGCGCGGCCGCACGTCGTCGCCTGCACGCTGCTGCCCTACGATCCGCAATTCGCGTTCGGCCCGACGCTCGCCGACTCGCCGCGGGAGGTCAGCCTCAACCACCCCCATTGCGCCCGCTTCTGCGTCCTCGGCGGCGCGTCCTGTTCTGCCTCCCCATCGCCAGGCGATGGGGAGGGGGACCACCCGTAGGGTGGTGGAGGGGTGACCTGACGAGGCCTGCACCGTTTCACCCCTCCACCACCTTCGGTGGTCCCCCTCCCCATCCTGCGGATGGGGAGGCATGATTTCGCTCGTCATCCCGGCACTGAACGCCGCCGCCACGCTCGGCGCGTGCCTCGCCGCCGTTCGTGAGGCCGACGAGACGATCGTCGTGGACGGCGGCTCTACCGACGCCACGATCGCCGTCGCCGAACGCGCCGGCGCCCGTCTCGTCCTCTCCGCCCGCGGCCGGGGCCTCCAGCTCGCCGCCGGAGCCGCCGCCGCGACCGGCGACTGGCTGCTCTTCCTCCACGCGGACACCGTCCTCGCCCCCGGCTGGCGCGTGGCCGCCGACCGGCACATCGCCGGGCGGCCGGACCGGGCGGCCTGCTTCCGCCTGCGCCTGGACGCGGACGAGTGGCAGGCGCGGCTGGTCGAGGCGGGCGTGGCGCTGAGGGTCCGGCTCTTCTCCTTGCCTTACGGCGACCAGGGCCTGCTCGTCCCCCGGCGCGGCTACGACGCGACCGGCGGCTACCGTCCGCTGCCGCTGATGGAGGATGTCGACCTGGTCCGGCGGATCGGCCCGATCGAGCCGCTCGACGTCGTCGCGGCCACTTCGGCCGAGCGGTGGCGGAGGGACGGCTGGTTCCGGCGCTCCGGCCGCAACCTCCTTTGCCTCGCGCTCTACCGGTCGGGGATGAGCGCGGAGCGGGTGGCGCGGCTCTATGGCTGACTCCGACAGCTTGTTCCGGATGGCGGCGGCGAAGCTTCGCGGTGAGGACGGCGAGCGCGACTCCGCGGCGGCGCTCGAGCTGTTCCGGCGGTCCGCCGGCCTCGGCCGGATGGACGCGGCCGTCGTCTACGCCAATCTCCTCGCCGCCGGGGTCGGCGGGCCGCGCCGGTGGGGCGACGCGCTTCGGCTCCTCGCAGCGCTCGCCGAAGCGAACTCCCGCAGCCGCCTGGAGCTGGAGCGGATCCAGGCGATGGCGATCGACGGCGAAGGCGACCCGCTCGAGGCGCCGAAGGGCGAACCGCTCTGCCGGGCCCCGGCGATCACCCGCTTCGAGCGCCTCTTCACCCCCGCCGAATGCGCCTGGCTGAGCGCCGCCGCGGAGCCGATGCTGGCGCCGGCGGTCGTGATCCAGCCGGGGGGGCGACAGGTCGGCGATCCGGTTCGAATCTGCGAAAGCATGGGCTTCACCTGGCCCCTCGAAAATCCCGCGGTGCACGCGCTCAACCGCCGGATCGCGGCCGCCAGCGGCACGAGGCCCGAGCAGGGCGAGCCGCTCCAGGTGCTTCGCTACCGCGCCGGCGGCGAGTACCGGCCCCATTTCGACGCCATCGCAGACTTCGCCAACCAGCGGACGATGACGATGCTCGTCTGGCTCAACGACGACTACGAAGGCGGGGAGACCCATTTCCCGACGCCGGGCCTGAAGCTGAAGGGGCGGACGGGCGACGCGATCCTCTTCCGCAATGTCGGGCCGGACCACCGGGCCGACCCGGCCTCGGGCCATGCCGGGCTTCCCGTCACGGCGGGCGAGAAAAGGATCGCCAGCCGCTGGATCCGGGAGCGGCCGTTCGAAATGCCCGTCGGAGAGCGGGCGGGGTAAGCACCGCCGCCGCCCCTCTCCCGAACGCTGGATGCTGAAACAAGTTCAGCATGACGGTTCAAGAAAGCACCCTCCGGCACACCGCGTCCAGCTTCGCCAGCATCGCCGGATCCCGGGCGCCGGGCGCCGTGACGATGGCGCTGTCGAGCACCGTGTCGATCGGCGAGGGCGCCCGCTCCGCCGGAAGCGCTCTGGCGAAGGCCTCGACCATGTCCCGCGCGGCCGCGGCGTTCGCCATGAGCTGGGCGATGATCGCCGAGACCTCCACTGCTTCCTCCCCCTGCCGCCAGCAATCGTAATCGGTCACCATTCCGACGAGCGCGTAGGGGAGCTCGGCTTCGCGGGCGAGCTTGGCCTCGGGCATGGCCGTCATTCCGATGACGTCGCAGCCCCAGCTCCGGTAGAGCTCGCTTTCCGCCCGCGAGGAGAATTGCGGCCCCTCCATCGCCAGATAGGTGCCGCCCCGGGCGACGTCCGCTCCGGCGCCTCGGGCCGCCTCGTCGAGCAGGCCGGAGAGCCTCGGGCAGACCGGATCGGCCATCGAGACATGGGCGACGAGGCCGGGCCCGAAGAAGCTCTTCTCGCGGGCGAAGGTGCGGTCGATGAACTGGTCGACGAGCACGAACCGGCCGGGCGAGAGCGCCTCCCGGAGCGATCCGACGGCGGAGATGCCGACGAGATCGGTGCAGCCGGCGCGCTTCATCGCGTCGACATTGGCTCGGGCGTTGACCTGGCTCGGCGGGATCCGGTGGCCGCGTCCGTGGCGGGGGAGGAAGACGAAGCGGACGCCGTGCAGCCGGCCGATCAGCAATTCGTCCGAAGGCGCCCCCCACGGCGTGTCCACCGCGATCCACTGCGCGTCCTCCAGCGCGTCCATCTCGTAGAGGCCGGAGCCGCCGAGGATCCCGATCGTCCATTCGCTCATGACGCCTCCAGATGCGCGCGCAACATGGCCGCAGGCTTGGCCCTTCGCAGCGGTCTCATCAAGCGCTAGGCTGACGATGTGAGACGCGCCCTCCGCATCGCCCTCAGAGCCGCCGGCGTCCTGCTCTCGGTCCCGGTCCTCTATTTCCTCGCCGCGCTCGTCCTAGGCGCCGTCCCCGCCAATCGCGGCTGGCAGGAGGCCAAAGAGGGGGTGACGATCTTCGTCCGCACCAACGGCGTGCACACCTGGATCCTGGTGCCGAAGGTGACTGAGGAGGTGGACTGGCGGCCGCTCCTCCCCGGCGGCCATCTCAGGGACCCGCGCTGGGGCGGCGGCGATTATGTCGCTTTGGGCTACGGCAACCGCACCTTCTACCTCGAGACTCCGACCTGGGGCGATCTCACCATGAAGAACGCCTTCGCCGCGATGTTCGGCCGGGGGCGCAGCCTGATGCACGCCGATCACGACCATCATCCTCAGGCGAGCGAGACCCAGCGCCCGATCGTCCTCACCCGCGAGGAATATCGCCGGCTCGCCGCCTTCGCCCGGGCCAGCTTCCAATATGATGCGAAGGGGAGGACCCTGCCGATCCTCGGCCGCGGCTACGGCGCGTCCGACATGTTCTACGAAGCGGTGGGGCCGTACAGCGCCTTCTACACCTGCAACAGCTGGACCGGCCGGGCGCTCC